>PEAC01000108.1 GCA_002753305.1 Nitrospirae bacterium MYbin6 | reverse complement strand
CTCCTTATCAATACTTAACACAACCTCTCTTGAGTTCGCCGACACTGTTACCCACCTGGAAATATTCAAGCGCTTAGTCTGTTCCCGCAGGGCTGCCGTTACCTTGGCTTTCACATGTTCTGCAAGGTATTTGTTGTGCTTGTCAACATCCTTGCCCAATGATTGCAGCTTATCCTCTAAGCTCGTTTTGCTCTAACTCCCTTTTCTATATGTTTTTTATCAGCTTTTCGCCAGGAACATCCGCTTTAATACCCTCTTCATCATTTTTTACTTTCCATGACTCTTCACCTGGTATCACACATACATCCAGCGTATCTTTTGAAACGTCTATCCCCACATACTTTTCCATTGCCTTTCTCCCTACCTCATAAATGCGGGATCTTTAAAAAAGTCCCTTTCAACCGTTCGGGTTTAGTGCAATTCAGATGCAACGACCATAGCCTTTCCACGGGCTAAATACATATCCCCATATATTATCCGATCTGCTGCATCGTTTATATATCACAATTTGCATTGTACATATTTTTTATGTGAAATCGCGACATGTACCACTCTATCATATGAGGGATATTGACAAAAGGGCACGCTATTGATTATAGTGTCTATGGATATGTGTTGATGGGGCTGTAGCTCAGTTGGGAGAGCGCTTGAATGGCATTCAAGAGGTCGACGGTTCGATCCCGTTCAGCTCCACCATCAAGACGCTGGCTTTCATTCCCTGCCTTAAATCTCCCAACTGGTATTGTGTGGTCATGTGCGTTGTGCTGCTGCCGCCAGCGCCGTTGTTGTAGTTGCGCAAAACCCGAACTGAGTAGATGCCCCGGAGGCAAGGGACTTGTTCCAGTCCACACCGGTAACGGTAGCCGTATTTCCCGTAACTGTATAAGCCGCACTCCAGAGTGAGCTGATAGTGCCGGAAACAGGCATCGATATGCTCCAGAGAATCGTTTGTGCCGTCTTATTTGACACTGTTACGTCGGCGCAGTAACCACTGTTCCATGAGCTGGTGACAACGGTGGTGTATGTTGCCTGTCCGCCGGGTGCCGGTGCCGGAGTAGGCGTAGGTGTTGGTGTTGGCGTCGGAGTAGGCGTAGGTGTTGGCGTAGGCGTCGGTAGAATGTACGTTGAGCCTGCACCGTCGTGGATTGCCTTTAGCAGTGTGCCGTCGTCCCCTGAGAGTTCCCAGAACATTACGCCGCCAAATCCCGTGGCATAGTAGCTCTTTTCCATGATTGACTGGGCATTGTCGTAGCTGATAAATACCTGCTTTGCCGAATTGTACAGATACGGTACGCGTGCCACTGTATCCCAGTAGTTCTGGTAGCCGTTTGTGTTTGCATAGTTGGCAGCTATGTCTTTGTAGTCAAGTACGCCGGGTTCATAGCTGCCTGGCCCCACACCGCCAGTAAATGGCATAACTATACCAGCCAATGCCGCACCAGCTACGCTCCTTCCGTAAAAGGCAAGCCCTGTTACTATTTTTTCTTTTGGCACTCCAGCGTTTCTGAGGTTTTCCACGGTGCTGTAGATATTAAATTGGCTGTTCAGATAGTCCGCGTTGTTAAACAGGGCTGAATTATGTCCTGTTTTAGCATCCCATGCCCCGTGAAAATCGTATGTCATCACGTTTACCCAGTCGAGATACCCTATGAAAGAGTTATAATTGAGCGCGGATATTCCATTGGGGTTTGCGCTTGCCGCTATGGTTATCAGGCGGCCTGAGCCGAGGACTGAACGAAGGTCCTTTATAAGCAGCGTATAGTTATCCCTATCAGAGGCAGAGCCGGCGTTTAAGCCGCCAATGACCGGATACTCCCAGTCAATGTCTATGCCGTCGAAAAAGCTGTACGTCTGAAGGAACGCGGCAACGGAATTAGCGAATTTCAGGCGCGACGCACTGGTTGATGCGACCGCGGAGAAGCTCTGTGAACCTGTCCAGCCACCTATAGACACCAGAATTTTGAGAGCAGGATATTTTTCCTTAAGCAGCCGCAACTGTTTGAAATTTCCCCGTATCTCGTTGACACTCCATGAGTCCGTTGCCGGGTAAAACTTCTCCAGTGCCGCGTAGGTATCCCATACCGCAATCTCTCCATTGTCGTCTAACTTTGCAAAGGCATAGTTTAAATGTGTCAAATTCGCCGCGGGGATATCGCTTACATGATAGTTCCTCGCATATACACCCCACTCCACAAAATATCCGGCTATCCTGTAGGCCGATGTACCCTGGGCGAACAAATTGTCGTAAACAGGCATTGAGGTTATTACCGCTATGGCAACGGAAATGGCTATTAATTTTCTCATGCGTTTTCCCTCCTGATTCATTTTATTTAGTGCCTCTCTCATGTCAATTTTATATTACTATGAACCGGGGACAATCTTATGTGATTTAAAGTACATGTATCTGTAAGCTTTTCAATTAACAGCTAGCTCTTAGGGCAAAATAAGATACTAACCCCGCAAGGTATGGGGAAGTGTGGGTTTATCGGAAAGTCAACCGCAAACCCCGTTGGCGCCGGTTAAACTATATTGTGGTACCTGCCGGTGGTCTCTTTAAATATTATCGTTACCGTGGTCCCGTTGTTGGCCACATTATTGGCGGAAATCTCTATGTGGCCTTTGAGTTTGCTTGCTACAAGGTCTTTTACGATTTGCATGCCTGCGTATGTGCCTGAGTTTGGGTTATCCTCCACAATGCCCGTGCCGTTGTCGCTTGCCATCAGGGAGTACTGCCCGTTTTCACTCTTGTTAAAGGCAATGGTGACCACTCCCTTATTGCCTTTTGTAAAGGCATGCCTTATTGAGTTGGAGATCAGTTCGTTGAGAATAAGGCCGATGCAAATCATCAGATTGATATTGAGAGAATCAATGTTTGTATCCACCACCAGCACAGGCGTTGATATGTTTGCGTAGGATGATGCCAGTTCGCTAAAAAGAATGTTTATAAAGTCTTCGACATTTACGCTGGAGAAGTCTGCACTCTCACAGAGTTTGTCATGTATAACGGCCAGGACCTTTACCCTTGAGTAACTGCTCCTGAACATGGCGGCAACCTCCGGGTCGCTTACGTGCGCAAAGCCAAGCTGCAGCATACTGGATATGATTTGCAGGTTGTTTCTTACCCGATGGTGGACCTCTTTAAGGAGTATCTCCTTTTCCTTAAGTGAGGCTGAGAGCTGCCGGTTTGTGGCGTCAAGTTTTTCTGTCCTGTCTTTGACCATATCCTCAAGTTTGTCGTTATATGTGGCAAGGAGTTGGTTAAGTGTGGTGAGTTCCTGTTGAGTCCTTTCTAAGTGGATATTTTTTTCATCCAACGACCTTTGGAGGCGATATATCCTGAGATGGTTGTCTACGCGGGAGAGTACCTCCTCCTTGTGAAACGGCTTGGTTATATAGTCCACACCTCCATATTTAAAGGCATTGACCTTGTCGGCGACCTCTGAAAGGGCGCTGATAAAAATAACCGGAACCACGGATGACACAGGGTCGGCCTTAAGCTGCTGGCATGTCTGAAACCCATCCATCTCCGGCATCGTAATGTCCAGGAGAATAATATCGGGAAGGTTCTCGTGAGCGATACTCAGGGCCTCCAGCCCGGAGCATGTTGCCAGCACCTCATACCCGTGGCGGGTGAGAATCGTATTCAACAGCTTTACGTTCAATGGTTGGTCGTCAACTACCAGTATGCGTCCTTGTGGGTTCATTCTCTTATCTATGTGATAGTCAGGCAGGGGCAATTGATTCATATAGGGGAAGCTCTACGGTAAACTCCGCGCCGCCCATAATGTTTGTCGCGTATATTTTGCCTGCCATCTTTTCCTCTATTATCGCTCTGGACATGTATAGGCCTATGCCCGTGCCGGCGTCTCCTTTGGTTGTGACGTATGCCTCGAAGAGCTTATCCATAACAGGCTCCGCGATGCCGCCTCCGTTGTCTCTTACCTGAACTATAACATTGCCTTGTCCCTCTTCAATGTCTATAGAGATATAGCCTTCACGATGTCCTTTTGCTGCTATTGCGTCGCGGCTGTTGCTTAGCAGATTTAATATTACCTGTTTAAACTCGTTGAGATATCCCGCTGAAAGCAGGTTATGTGTTTTCGGGGCGTTTAATTGTATCAGAATACTGTTAAACTGTTCAGAAAAAAGATTTAGTACGTCATGAAATGCAGCCGATACGTCAAAGACGGTTTTTTGAGTGGAAGGTTTCAGGAAGTTTCTAAAGTCGTCTGCCGTGTTAGCCATTAATTGAATCAAGCCCATGCTTTTATTAACGGAATCGCCGATGTAATCCATATTGAGCTCTCCCGCCTCAAATGCCAACTCCGTATCTTGAACCATGAGTGCGAGGGCGTGCAGCGGCTGTTTCCACTGATGTGCTATCGCGCCTATCATCTCTCCCATTGCTGCCATTTTGGATTGTTGAATAAGTATTTGTTCATTGCGCCTGCGCTTTTTTATCTCCTCTGCCACTCTGTTTTCAAGATTACTGTTAAGTGTGAGAAGTTCATCCTGAGTCTGTTGCAACCGGAGGTTTTTTTCTTCTAAGGACTTTTGCAAGTCATACAGCTTTAAATGAATTCCCACGCGGGCCATAACCTCTTCTCTTTTAAACGGTTTTGTAATATAATCGACCCCGCCGCAGTCAAACGCGGTAACTTTCTCTGAAATATCCGTAAGGACGCTGATAAAAATAATGGGAATAGCGGCTGTCTCCGCATCGTCCTTCAGGTTGTGGCATGTCTGGTAACCGTCTAATCCCGGCATCAAAATATCAAGTAGGATAATGTCCGGCTTTACGTTCCTGGCCGCTTCTAAGGCGCTTTCACCATCGCAGGCAAAGGACAGATTATAGCTATCCACCAATATCTGCATCAGTAGCTGTCTGTTACCCGGCTCGTCATCGACAATCAGGATACACTTTTTGTTTCCCGACATATTATTCATCTGACGCAACCCCCAATGCTTGTGCAAGATTAATTGTAGCTTTTTTCGCTTCTACAAAGTCAAGTTCATTGATGGATTTCTTTATTTGCCTTAGTTTGTCGCCATCGACATGTTCTTCCAGTTCCCGTATTAACGGTATAATCTCGTCGGACCTGTACATTTTAAATAAGTTCATCATTTTTTGAACGATGTCCCTGACTGCCTGTATATCCATATCGCGCAGCGGGGCGTTGTGTTTTATTTCATCCCGTGCCTTGATGGTGCTGATGGATTTGACTACCGTCCTTAGTGCACCCCGCATCTGTTCTAACAGTGGCATGGTTTCGTTGACCTTTTTTTCGCTTAAAGATTTTTCGATTTCACCGGCAGCCACGTATACGTCCAACATTGAAAGATTTCCCGATAGTCCCTTAAGAGAATGCGCAATTCTATAGGCCGCGTCTATATCGTTAGTCTCTATGAGTGCGGATATTTTATCGGCCGCATCGCCGTATTTATCTGAAAACACTAACAGGGCCTCGATAAATATATCCGAATCCCTCCATCTCGTAAGGCCTTTATCTACGTCTATGCCTTCAAGGGGCGGTATTTGGGAGACCTCTGTGGCCGCAATTGTCTCAGGCCGGGTTTCGGCCAAAACCCTCCCTGCCCCTTCAGGGACAATCAGGTCTATTGTCGCGAAAAGCTTCTCGAAATCGATAGGTTTGCCAATAATAGCGTCTATCCCTTTATTGAGGTATCCCTCTTTTTCGTCGTTCATCACACTGGCAGTCAAGGCAATTACAGGTATATGCCCACCCGAAATCCCCTCAAGTTCACGTATCTGGCTGGCTGCCTCAAGTCCGTCCATGCCAGGCATCTGAATATCCATGAGTATGAGGTCAAACCCTCCGCGCTTAAAGCAGTCCACCGCCTCAAAACCGTTTTTCGCGGCCTCAAAGGTGTACCCTTGCTGTTTAAGGCGGGCCTCCAGTAAGATAATGTTTTCTTCTACATCCTCCGCAACGAGTATATGAAAAGTCCGGCGCGGCCAAGCTACCTGCACAGGCCGGACGAACTCCCGGCCATTTTCGTGTTTAGGCTCTTTATCCGTATGTTCCAAATTGACGGTAAAGTGGAAAATGCTTCCCCTGCCGTATTCGCTCTCTACCCAAATCTTGCCGCCCATAAGCTCGGCTAAATTTCTGGATATCGTCGTGCCAAGGCCTGTGCCTCCGAATCTGCGGGACATCGAGCCGTCGGATTGCGTAAATGGCTCGAAAACCTTATCTAATTTGTCGGCTGGGATGCCTATACCCGTATCCGAAATCGCGAAATGTATAGAGTATATTGTATCCGGCCATGTCTTTGTCCAGGGATTTATGGCAATATTGACACTTCCCTTTTCGGTAAATTTGATGGCGTTGGCTACGAGATTGATTATTATCTGCCGCAAACGCATCGGGTCTCCGATAAAATTACCCGTGAGTGCCGGGTGTATGTTAAACGTGAAGTCGAGTCCCTTTTCACGTGTTTTAATGGCGAAAGTTTGATAAATGTCTTGTGTCAAATCTTTCAGATTAAACGGCCTTCTCTCAAGCTCTATTTTTCCGCTTTCCATCTTGCTGAGGTCAAGAATATCGTTAGTCAGGCTTACTAATACCTTTGCGGAGTTTCGCGCAATCGTAAGATGCCGCCTGTCGGTCTCTGCCAGGTTAAACCCGTCGAGAACCAAATCGAGAAAGCCGATAATCGCATTCATCGGTGTCCTTATCTCGTGGCTCATATTGGCAAGAAAAATGCTTTTTGACTTATTGGCAATCTCGGCGGCCTCTTTAGCCTTTTCTTTTTCTCCAAGCTCTGCAGCCAGTTGCCGCCGTGATAGGTGGAGCCGCCTGTTCAGGCGTGATATGTATATCAGGAAGGCGGCCATGATTAATATCGACAGTGAGAAGGCAGCTGTGGTTATACGGTGTTGGCGAAGAATATCCCTCCACGTTACCTTGCCATAGTTTTCGTAAGGGCTTACACGCAAATATTTTAAGAGGTCATCGACGGACTCATAGTTAAGCGGAATTGTCCATCCCGCGATTGTTGCCGCTTTAGCCGCCGCACTGTCCTCAGGCATTTCTAAAAGGGCCGCCGCCGTCTGCTTCGCTATTATGTAGGGTGTGTGTTTGACCTTGGCAATCGGCCACTCAGGGTAGAGCGGTGTGCTGAGAAGGAAAGGGAAATCATCATAGCTCGGCCCCTCGCCTTTGTAACGAATAACCTTGAATTCATTAAGATCTATATCTTTATTAGCCGCCATCCTCTCTAGTGTATCCGTTCTGACTGTCCCGGCGTCCACGCCACCTTTTTGAACGGCATAAACGACGTTTTGGTGTTTGTCCGCAAATTCCAAAGAAGATAAGTCTTTCGCGGGGTCGATGCCGTGTTTCTTTAGTTCACCCCATGCCATTAGCCAGCCGCCCAGAGAGATTTTATCCACGCCCATGAGTTTTTTTCCGCGAAGGTCTTCTATTGTGTTTATATCGGAGCGGTCTGCGCGCGTAAATATAACACCGCCAAACATCGTATATCCCTTGCCTAACGTTAAATTCTCCATGGTCGCTATCCTGCTCACACGGTGCTTGACCTCCAGTTCAATATAAATTGAGGAGTTTGCTATTATGAACTCTACTAAGCCATTTTTTATTGCATTGTCGATTTCGACAAAAGTCAGTGGGACGAGAGTGAACTTATACGCCGGAATATGCGCTGAGAGATAGTCCATAGTCGGCTGCCAGCTCTTCTTACAGCTATCCTTGCCCTTATGTGCCAAGACGCCTACGCGTACCTCCAGCGGCGCCTGCGCGCGGGCAACTTCGTAAACACCCAACGACAGCATAAGCATTACGGCAATCACTATAGTTCTAAATATAGCCACAATCTCCACTCTAAATCGAAATCAGAAAACAGAGTGAAATAATTATACAACACTTAAAGCATTATTACAACTGATCAGTGATTTTTGTCACGCTATGGAATTGCAATTCGACGGACTCCCATAGTTGCGGGAGTCCGTGATCGTTCCAACCTTAATATGGGTTAATGGTGAAGATTATCGGCGTCCACGGAAGCCAGAGTGAAACTGCCGGATAAGGCGGAAACGGTGGTGGCGGCGGCAGGTAAGCGTCCCAATATGGCGGCGGCGCGTACAGTACAGGTGGTGGTGCTGCATAAGGCACGGGCGGCGCTAAGTATCCCGGCCTTCCCCAAAAACCTGGCGCAGGCGGGCCTCCATACGGCATTGGCGGCGGCGCTACTACCGGCGCTGGCCTCGGCCCGCCAAATGGCGGAGGAAAGGCCTCAGCAACTAACGGTACTATCAATAAACATACTATCACTAACAGCAATGGTTTTACTCTCATAAACACACCTCCTCACTTGACATCATAATACTAGCCTAAAACTAATCTTTGTTTATTGTCAATGGGCTGATTTTTATTGATTCCTCTTGACGTGAGACTTTGGTTACTGATATTATTAGTAGAAGCCAGGCAACTAGCAGGGTTAAAAAAACTATTATATGGCAAGTCTTTGGGGATATATAAGGTACGATGGCAACGTACCGGTTGCAGCGGAATAATAAGGAGGTGTAAGGGCGTGGCAGTTTTCAAGTGTGAAAAATGTGGAACAGTTAAGGAAGGCAGGTGTAAGCCCCAGAAATGCCCTAAGTGCGGGGAAAAGGGCACTATGAATAAACAAGAGTGATTTTAAAGAAGAATGAAACAAGAACAATTAATGAGGCCTTAACAAAAAGGAAAGGGGGTTTCGTGTGCCGGAAGTAGCAGGCTACCAGGAGTATGTATGCGGACTCTGCGGGTATATATACAACCCCGCTAAGGGTGACAAGAAACAAGGCATACCCAAGGGTGTAACGTTTGAGGAACTGCCCGAGGAGTGGGTGTGTCCATTGTGTGGTGTGGGAAAAAACAGATTTTCCCCAATGCTTTAACTTAATAAAAGGAGGGTTACGGTTATGTGTATGGATCATACATTTAAGTGTAAGTGTGGGACTCAGGAGGTCAGTATCAATTTCAGGAACGAGATATTGCCGCCTGAGACGCTCATGGGGCTATATTGCCCTTCGTGCAGCAAGGGCATCGAATTCAACCCCGAGACGATGATTCGCGACAATGGCTGGATACTGGAATATGAAATGGAAGTGGCGCGCCTGATGGCGAAGAGCCTGCCGGCAGAGCATATAAGAAAACTCTCTCCAGAGGTCATATTTGATGAGGACTACTGCTCATGGCGCGGTATCTATCCCAATGACCATGTAGACAGCCTTCGTGAGAAAGAGGAAATCGTATCGCTTGCCAAGGTAAATCCCAGGCAGTATTTGCAGGAGATCAAGAGCTGGGCAAACAAGCGCGTTGAGCGTCTGAAGAACGAGGGATGGAGAAAGGCACATGAGCGAGTCGCAGTTTAAGGAAAAACCACTCTGCTCCGTAAAATCCGCTGTCCCGGACACGGTAGAGTGTCCGTCGTGCGGGGCAGAGGTCGAGATGTGGAGCGACGAGGACGAGGTACTCTGTAAGGGCTGTAACACGCAGGTGAAAAGGCCTCATGCCTGAGGCCTGCGCAGGTGGCATCAAAATACTATAAGGTGGTAAGAGAATGAATGTAATAGAGATAAAGCCCGATATCTACTGGGTAGGCGTGCTGGATTGGGCCGTGAGGGATTTCCATGGTTACGTTACGCCAAGCGGGACGACGTACAATAATTATCTGATCCTGGACGAAGAGATAACGCTGGTGGACACCGTCAAGCACGATTTCCTTGAGGTGGGCATAGCCAACATAAAGAGTATCGTCGACCCGTCGAAGATAAAAAACATAGTAATTAATCACATAGAAAACGACCACATGGGCGCCCTTGAGAGGATAATGGAGATTGTCCCGCGCGATGTCACAATATACGCCACCCAGAGGGGTAAGTCTGGGATGGACAGGTTTTTCGACATATCGAAATGGAACATTAAAGTCGTCAAGACCGGCGACGAGATAAAAACAGGCAAGTACAAACTGAAATTCATAGAGACCCCGATGCTGCACTGGCCGGACTC
>PEAC01000107.1 GCA_002753305.1 Nitrospirae bacterium MYbin6 | reverse complement strand
CAGAGGCATCTGGAGAGAAGAGTAGAAGAGGAGATAGACAAACGCAGATTTGAAGAGCAGATGCTGGTTCAGCAGTCCAAGATGGCGGCAATGGGCGAGATGATTGGCGCCATAGCCCATCAATGGAAGCAGCCCATCTCTTCATTGGGATTATTAATACAGGACATTGAGGACGCCTTTGCGGCAGGGGAAGTAGATAAGGCGTACCTTGAGGAATTCTCCAGCCAGGGCATGGGGCTGATTAATCTCATGGCCCACACCGTAGATGATTTTCAGAACTTCCTGAAGCCATCCAAACGGGAAGGCATCTTCGACGTGACGGGGGCCTTTTATGAGGTTGTCAATCTTTTTGCCGATCTGCTGAAAAAGAACAACGTCCATATAGAGATAAATACCCAAGAGACATGCCGTATATATTCAACGGGCTATAGCAACGAACTAAAGCAAGTAATCCTGAACCTGATTAACAACAGCCGCGACGCGATAACTTCGGCAAGAAAAAAGGGGCTTATTATGGAAGATGGACGTATCACTATCGATATTAAGGAGATGGAAGATAAGGTTGCCGCCCGCATAAGCGACAATGGCGGCGGCATAGACGCAAATGTGATAGATAAACTCTTTGACGCCTATGTTACTACCAAAGGAGATGGAGGCACGGGGATAGGTCTCTACATGTCCAGGGCTATTATAGAGGGGAAGATGAAAGGCAAAATCTCCGCGTCTAACATAGAGGGCGGGGCGCAGTTTACCATAGAACTGCCACTAGCAAAACAGAGAGAGGAATAACAGCATGACAGAGATTAAGTTTGAGATCCTGATAGTTGACGACGATGCCGCTAACAGGCAAATAATGAGGCAGATATTGAAAGATAAATATAAACTGTCCTTTGCAGCAGACGGCGTGACTGCCATAGAGATAGCCCAAAAGGGCAACCCTGACCTTATCCTGTTAGACGTTATGATGACTGGTATTGATGGATATGAGACGTGCCGGCGCCTGAAGTCCATGCCGGTGACGGCCCACATTCCGGTTATCTTTGCTACCACATTGGCAGAGGTAGACAACGAGTCCCGCGGGTTTGAGGCCGGCGGGGTGGACTACATCACAAAGCCGGTATCTCCGCCGATCGTATTACACAGGGTAGCCGCGCATCTGGAGATCTTTCATCAGAGGAGGCTCTGCGAGGAGACCGTCAATAAACGCACAAAGGCATTAAAAGAGAGCCAGAAAGCGGCCGTGTACATGCTTGGAGAGGCCGGCCATTATAACGACACCGACACGGGCAGCCACATATGGAGAATGGCGTCATATGCCGAGGAAATAGCACAGGCATGTGGCTGGAGTGCCGAGACGACTGACATAATGACGCTTGCGGCGGCAATGCACGACGTGGGAAAGATAGGAATCCCCGGCAGCATACTGAGAAAACCCGCCAAGCTCGACCCCGATGAGTGGAAGGTAATTATGACGCACTCTGAAATTGGGTACAGGATCTTATCCAAAAGCAGTACGCCGCTATTTCGGATGTCTGCCCACATAGCGCACTACCACCATGAGAAGTGGAATGGGACGGGTTACCCTAAAGGCTTAAAAGAACAGGAGATCCCCGAGAGTGCCAGGATTGTTGCCATAGCCGACGTCTTTGACGCCCTGACAATGGTACGGCCATACAAAGAGGCATGGTCTGTCGATAAGGCCCTTGATGAGATTAGAAAAGGTGCCGGGAGCCATTTTGATCCGCACATAGTTGCCCTTTTTTTAGAAATCAGGGATGAAATTATAAGGCTTAAAGAATTCTGGGATAATAAATAAAAGGAAGTGCCTGCTGAAAACGGCAACTAAAAAGATTATCGCGGCAGCTTTGACGGTACTGATAGCCAGCGTGGCCCTGCTATATTTTTTCACAGTCAAGACCGGCACTAAAACGCGGGAGTCCGCCAGTGAAAAAAAATTCTACAAGCTGACCTTTGGGCATAACATGCCCAAAGACAGCGCCATGGACAAAGCGGCCAGAAAGTTTGCCGATGTAGTCTCACAAAAGACAAACGGCAGCGTAACGATAGTGATTTACCCCAACCAGGAGCTAGCCAACGACCACAAGATGATAGAAATGGCTGTTGAAGGAGATTTGGACATACTCCTTTCACCGACTGCAAAAATGAGCGCGGTGCTTCCGGCGTTGCAATACTCCGATATCCCGTTTTTATTTCCACACAGAGACGACGCATATGATATGCTGGACGGGGCGCCTGGCAAACTGCTTTTGGGGCAACTCAACCAGTATGGCCTCATAGGGGCGGCTTTCTGGGGAAACGGGTTTAAGCAGTTTACCGCAAACAAGGAGGTCCACTCCCCGAAGGACTTTAAGGGTATGAACGTCAGGACAATGAAAAGCCCCATGATAATAGACCAGTTCAGGGAATTCGGGGCTAATCCCATCCCCATAGACTTTCATGAGACGCATAAGGCCTTGAAGGACAGGGTCGTCGATGGCCATGAAAATCCAGTAGCGGCCATATATGGCATGAAATTTCACGAGGTTCAATCGCACATTATAGTAAGCAACCACGCCTACCTTGCGTATGTGTTCTGTTTCAGCAGGAAGACCCTTGAGGGCCTTCCACCCGATATTCAACAAACTCTTATATCGACGGCAAAGGAGCTGACAGGGTATGAAAGAGAGCTGATAGACGGGCAGGAACCCGAAATATTAAGGAAAATCGCGGAGACCGGCGTAAAAATAACATATCTGAGCGACGAGGAGATAAAAAGATTTCAGCTTGCCGCCAAAGGCATTTTATATAAGTACGCACCTGTTGTCGGCGGTGAAATAATCGACGCGACTATGGAGTACCTTGGAAAGAAGTACAAGTACGAGGCAGGAGACGACATTATAATCGGTTTGAACGCCGATATGACGCTGGCCTCGTCGATGTCCGGGATTGCGATAGAAAGAGGTATGAGGCTTGCCGCGAAGGAGATAAACGAAAGGGGCGGGCTACTTGGGAAAGAACTCATGGTTGTCGCAATGGACCACACTGGAAACACGGCGCGAAGCAATGAAAACATAAGGTCATTTGGCAAAATGAAAAATCTCGTTGCCGTTATGGGCGGGCTTCATAGCAGTATTGTACTGGCTAACCTGGAATTAATACATCTTAACAAAATTATATATCTCATTCCATGGTCGGCTCATCCACAGATAACACAAAACGGTTACGAGCCAAATTATGTCTTCAGGCTTTCCGCTAACGATACATATGTCGGACCGTTTTTGGTGAACCATGCACTAAACAGGACAAAGAAGATAGCCCTGCTGAGGGTCAACACAGAATGGGGCGCTAAAAATGAAGAGATCATGGTAAACTACCTGAAAGAACACGGTTTAACATTTACAGCAATAGAATCTTTTAACTCGAATGAGACGGATTTTCACGAGCAAATCGAGAGAATTTCCAGATCTGGCGCTGAAATAATCATACTGATAGCAACTTCTAACGATGGAGCAAATATAATAAAGTCTTTATTTTACGGCAATAAAACAATTCCAGTTATATCGCATAGGACCATAACGGGAGGGGATTTCTATAATGAAGTAAAAAAGGAGCTTAAATCAATTGATCTATCGTTCATGCAGACATATTCCTTTATAACCGCAAATAACAATAAGAGTAAGGAACTCGTGAAAAAGTATATGTACGAATACGGCGTAAAGACCCAGCAGGAGATATTCTCTCCAGAGGGAACGGCACATGCTTACGACCTGGTAAATATATTAGCGGAGGCAATCAGGCAGGCAGGGACACTTGATAGAGCGGCCATACGAGACGCGATGGAGGGCATTCAGCATTATGACGGTATTACAAGGACACATTCGCCGCCGTTTACAAAGAAAAGGCATGATGCGCTGGATGAGAAGGGATATGTTATGGCCGTATTTGATATGAAAGGGGCAATAATTCCAATGGGTGAGGGTAAGAAGTGATTAAAAAGCAACTATTTGGTAATAGTATCAAATCCAGGCTTTTAATATATTATCTAACGCTGGTGATAGCGCTGATGGCCGTGACAATATCTGCGGTTGCCTTGCTGTTAACAAATATTTTATATAAAGAAATAAATGGTGACATTATAAGATACAATGCCCAATGTATGAATAGTTTTGATGAACATATAAATACGATATTAAATACGGTAAAAGATTTCAGCAAAAACACAACCTTAATAAACGCCCTGATAAATCCTGACGTGCGTTCAACGTATTTTTCTAAAATAGTGGATACGTTTATTGTCAATGGTGACTTAAGTGTTGTAGATTATGCCGGACACACCATTTACAGCACCATGAAGGATTTACCGGATTACTCGACATTGTCCCAGACAAGGATATCGCTTGCAAGCGGGAGTGCAAACATATTTCTTTCCGGCAAAGGGACACTTATATTCATTGTCCCGATAGAGTACTATAAGACGACGCAGGGGGCGATTATTGTCGAGTCCGGCATGGTAAATTTATTTCTTGCATCCATTCAAAAAGAGAACTCTTATTATTACCGGTTATATGCCGAAGATAAAATGGTAAGAGAGGTAAACTTTAATAAAAACGAATCGTACATTACGGTAAAAAGGACGGCAGATAAGGATAATAAACTTCTTAACAAATTAAAATTTACTCTGGAAACAGGAGTATTCAAATCGCTATACCTGGGCATTGTCTACAGAGCAATCATAAAATTAGGCATAATAGGCCTTGTATTTATTATAGCGGCTGCCTACATTATAAAGGGAATCGGCAATAACATAGCAAATCCGATCATGACATTGTGCGATAAAATCGGCAAAGCCACCGAAGATGAGAACATCAAATGCAGCCCTACCGGAACCGGCGATGAGTTGGAAACCCTTGCTGAGGCGTTTGATATGAGAACGAAGAGTTTAGGGGAAAAGAACAAGCAGCTTTCCATGGAAATAGGCATACGTGTTATTACGGAGGAAAAACTCAAGGCGTCTTATGATACGCTTGAGGCAAGAGTTAAAATGCGGACAGAGGAGCTATCCATAGCAAAAGAGGCCGCTGAAGTGGCATCCAGAGCCAAGTCTGCATTTCTGGCAAATATGAGTCATGAAATCAGGACGCCTATGAACTCGATTGTCGGGTTTTTAGAGTTGATGGCGGAAGACGACTTGTTAAGCAGTAAAAACCATGAATATATCGGGATTGCCATCAAATCGGCAAAATCTCTCTTGAGGTTGATAAACGATATCTTGGACATCAGCAAGCTCGAAAGCGGCAAGGTTGAGATAGAAAATCAGCCCTTCAATCTCAGTAAATTAATCGAAACCATAGCAAACTCTTTTGAACATCAAATTCGGCAGAAAGGCCTGTATCTAAAAATATCTATCGCTCCGGGGCTTTCGGAGTATTACGTTGGAGACCCTGTGCGATTAACGCAGATAATCATAAATCTCTTAGGCAATGCCATTAAGTTTACGGAGCATGGAGGGGTTACACTAACAATAAACAAAACTGAAACAGACGGCGACATACTGTTCTCGATAACCGACACGGGAATAGGCATCCCCGATGACAGGAAGGACAAAATATTTGAATCGTTTACGCAAGCCGACAGCTCAATGACCCGACGATTTGGAGGGACAGGATTAGGCACGACTATCTCCAGGCAGTTGGTTGAACTGATGGACGGGCGCATATGGGTGGACAGTGAGGTTGGCAAGGGGAGCGTTTTTAATTTTACGGTCAAACTAATCCCCACGGAGCATGCGGCAAGCGATGAACCAGATTTTATCGAGCGTAAACCTCAAAGAAGGTTCCGGGTATTGGTGGCAGAGGATATAGAGGAAAACATATTGCTGCTAAAAACCCGCCTTGAGCAAAGCGACAATACTGTAGGGGTAGCCCGAAACGGACTTGAGGCCGTGGAGCGCTATAAAAGCGGTGAGTTTGACATCATACTGATGGATATGCAAATGCCTGTGATGGACGGCCTTGAGGCTACCAGGCAAATCCGTGAAATAGAATCGAAGACCGGTACGCATATACCAATAATAGCCCTCACCGCGAGTGTTACTTCCGATGAGCGCAATATATATATCAAAAAAAGAGTCGATGAAGTGCTTGCAAAGCCAATAGATTTTAAGGTTCTGTTTAACACTATGGAAAGATTAACTCCAGGATACATAGGGCAGACAACCGATATGCCCGGCATAGATATAAGGCCGGAGGGATATGCTCCGGACATCCAACAACATCCTCGCATAATAAACACAGCCAGGGCAATGGATATGTGGGGGGATTGGAACGTCTACATGAAGGCATTGACGGGTTTTATGGAGAAATACCGGCACATCGCAGTGGAGAAGATATCTTCTTCTCTGGATAATGGGGACATCGATGCGGCAAAGGCCATAACACATTCGATGAAAGGGCTCTCAGGCAATCTCATGCTTGTGGAAGTATACGAGATGTCTTCAAAAATAGACAGCCTGCTAAGAGGCGCAGAGACAGACAAGGCGAAGCTGTTGCTGAAAGACTTGAACCGCTCAATACTTGACGCGGCAATTTATATGGAGGGCCTGGGATTACAAAAGGCTGGCACTGTCCAGAAAATCAAGGAATTGAGTAAAGAGGAACTGGAAGATATTTTTACGAAGATTTTAGCCTCTTACGATCAATATAGCCCCGATGACACGGAGCCGTTACTCGAAAAGCTAAAAGAGAGCTTACCCCGGGAGCAGGTACTTATGGTAGAAAAAAGTATCGAGGATCTTGATTTTAACATAGCGAAAGAAGAAACGATAAAGCTGATGAAGACACTGGGAATAAACTATAAAGTAAGCGTTTAGATAACCCCACCCGGAGATTTTCCGGCAAGAGCATCCCTGTCGACATATTGCGGGAGCAGGGATTTGTAATCATCTTCGTTCTTGGCATACGGTAACCGTTCAAAGATATACCTTAAATTGTAATGACCACGATAATGCTAAGGCATATCATCCGAATCACTTAAATCAGGAGGGGTTTCATCTTGTTTCGCTTTTCTATGTCGGATTTCGGGCGTAATTTAGTTGTTGACAATGTTCAAATCTTTGGTGTTTAATAGATTATTGCGTGGGCAATGGCCCGTGGCGCGGAAGTTCGCGCCTGCCGTGCAGCTTGGCAGAAAGTATGACGTGCAGCTTATACATGGAAGGTGGTTCTTATATGCCGGGTACTTATACACCGACAGGTTATTTGCCGGTTTTGATTTTCCTGATTATTGCGCTGGCCTTCGGCCTCGGCAGCCTCCTCTTTGGCTACCTCGTCCGTCCGCGCAGGCCCTATGCCGAGAAACTCTCCACTTACGAATCCGGCATGGTCCCTGAGGGTGAGCCGCGGCAGAAATTCTCTGTCCAATACTACATTATCGCCATTTTGTTCGTCGTATTCGACATCGAAGCAGTGTTCCTTTACCCCTGGGCCGTGTCCTTTGACAAGCTCGGACTGTATGCCTTTGTCGAGATGGTTCTATTCATATTAGTGCTGGTTATCGGATATATCTACGCGTGGAGGAAAGATGCCTTTGTCTGGGATTAACGCAGCCCTCATCCATGGAGTACTGCCATGATAATCGATGGGGCCATGGAACTGGTAGAAATCGAAAAGGGGATTAAGATTATCCCCGGCGCCAGCACCGTTATCACCACGCTGGATAAGGTCATTAACTGGGGACGCAAATCCTCACTGTGGCCCGTTACTTTCGGCCTTGCCTGCTGCGCTATTGAGATGATGGCCGCCGGCTCCAGCCACTACGACCTTGACCGCCTGGGGATTATCTTTCGCGGTTCCCCGCGACAGGCGGATTGTATGATCGTGGCCGGTACTGTCACAAAAAAGATGGCCCCTATCGTCAGAAAGGTCTATGACCAGATGCCTGAGCCCAGATATGTCATCGCTATGGGCAGTTGCGCCTGCACAGGCAATGTCTACAGGACTTATAGTGTCGTCCAGGGCTGTGACCTGTTTCTGCCCGTTGATGTCTATATCCCCGGTTGCCCGCCAAGGCCGGAGGCCCTCTATGACGGACTTATTAAACTTCAGGAGATTATCACAAAGGAAAAAATGCGGTGGAGCCCTCTCAGATAGTCAAAATATTAGACGGCGGATTTGCCGGCGAGGTAATCGCCACGAGCGAGTTTCGCGGCCAGCCCGGTATTACGTTAAAAAAAGACCGGCTGCTTGATATCGCGCGCTGCCTTCACGACACCCCGGAGTTTAAGTTTGACCTCCTCAGAGACCTCTGCGGCGTCGATTATAAAAAGATGAAAAAACCCCGATTCGAGGTCGTCTATAATTTATACTCCATAACACACAGGCATACGATAAGGCTAAACGTCCAGGTTGATGAAAAACAACCATCTCTGCCTAGTGTCGCCGGCGTCTGGAAAACCGCCGACTGGCACGAGCGCGAGTGCTTCGACATGTACGGGATTACCTTCGACGGACATCCGGATTTAAGGCGGATTCTCATGCCCGAGGACTGGGAAGGCTATCCATTGAGAAAGGACTACCCGATGGCAGGCCCCGATGACGAAGAGTGGGCCGGCTTTAAAGAGGTACTTAAAAAAGCTGAGGAATTTAAGAAATTCGGCTGGCATCTGAACGAGAGGAAATAACTGTAAAACTATAGCGATGGATGAGACAAAAGAACTAAAGACCAGAGAGATGGTCATCAACATGGGGCCACAGCACCCCTCCACTCACGGTGTGCTTCGCCTGAGGCTTGAGGTCAGCGGTGAGACCATCGTAAAATGCACCCCATATGTGGGCTACCTCCACCGCGGCACTGAAAAACTTGCCGAGAGTATGACGTATCTCCAGTCCATCCCGCTGATGGACAGGCTTGACTACATCTCGTCGATGACTAACGATGTGGGATATTGCCTTGCCGTTGAGAGGCTCTTCGACATTGGCCTGCCACTGAGGGCAAAGTACATTCGGACTATGGTGTCTGAGATGTCGAGGATATCGAGCCACCTGTTGTGGCTTGCTACCCATGCCCTTGACATCGGGGCAATGACCGTGTTCCTTTATGCCTTCAGAGAGAGGGAGCGGATACTGGAACTTTTTGAGCAGCTCTGCGGCGCGCGCCTTACCGTAACTTATCCACGCATAGGCGGCGTCAGAAACGACGTATCGCAGGAGTTTATTGACACACTCTACCAGTTTACCGAGGAGTTTCCCGATAAGATAAAAGAGTACGAGACCCTGATTAACGTAAACAGGATCTGGCTCAAGCGTACCATAGGGATAGGGATAATCTCTGCCGAAGAGGCAGTTAACTATGGCCTTACGGGGGCTGCGCTGCGCGGCAGCGGCGTGGACTATGACGTGCGAAAGCACTTCCCTTATGACGCCTATTCTCTGGTGAAGTTCGATGTCCCCATTGGGAAAAACGGCGATGTCTATGACAGGTATCTCTGCCGCATGGAAGAGATGAGGCAGTCAAACAGTATCATAAAGCAGTGCATTGAGGCCCTGCCGACTGGGCCGATTATGACCTCGGATTCGCCCAAGTTCACACTTCCGCCAAAGGACAAGGTACTCAATAACATGGAGTCCCTGATTCACCACTTTACGCTGATAACCAAGGGGCCGATGACAGCGCCCGCCGGTGAGGTCTATGTTGCCACGGAGGTTCCTAAGGGCGAGCTAGGCTTTTATATCGTAAGTGACGGCACGGGAAGACCCTACAGGATGAGGATCAGGTCCCCTTCCTTTATACACGTCGCGGCACTGCCCAGGCTCTGTGAGGGAGGCTTTATTGCCGATGTCGTGGCTAATATCGGCTCCATTGACGTGGTCTTGGGGGAATGTGACAGATGAACGTAAAATACATGGAAAATAAGGGGCGGCATTATGGATTATAGTGATGTTTTTGGACAGTTTAGCATGTTCGAAGGTTTGGACGACTCTGACAGGGCACTTCTTGCGGGCCTGTTTACGAGGAAGAACTATGATATAAACGAAGTAATTTACAATGAAGGAGAAAAGGGCGGTACGCTCTATTTCCTTCTGAAGGGCAAGGTAAAAATCTGTCGGCTGACGCAGGACGGCGATATCCTCCCATATGCCAGCGTAAGCCAGGGGGAGAGCTTTGGGCTGATGTCCTTTATAGATGGAAGCGACCACACGGCCATGGCCGTTGCCGATAAGGATATTGAGGTGGTCAAGATGGAAAAGGGTGAATTCGATAAGCTCTTCACCGCCAATCCGGCCCTTACCGCCAGG
>PEAC01000106.1 GCA_002753305.1 Nitrospirae bacterium MYbin6 | reverse complement strand
GAGATGGGCAGTTTTTCTTTGACCGGCGTAAAGCCAACGTGTCCGGCTGTGGGGTCATCTTTGAGGAGTCTAACCATTGAGTCTATCGTCCCGGGACTGAGCAGCGGGCAGTCCCCGCTTGCAAGGACGCATATTTCGGCTCTAAACACCTCGGCTGCCTTTGTAAGCCTTCCAACGACATCGCCGGTGCTGCCCTTGTAAATAAACAAGGCCACGCCCTCGGCCTCTGCGATGGGGCGGAGTTTTTCACTTTCTGGTTCGTCCGGCGCGCAGATGGCTATCTCGTCTATCTCCTTTGAGCGCTTTAGCTGGTGTATAACCCACGATATTAACGACTTTGGGCCAATTTTCTTTAAATGTTTCTCAGGAAGCCTTGTCGAGGTCAGTCTGGCCGGTATAAGGGCCACGGTCTTGTCGTTATTTCGTGCCATAGTTGTCCATTTCCTCAAATACCTCGCGTATCTTGTCTGAGACAATCTGCGTGTCTTTCTGTGCCATCGCCGGATAGATGGGGATGCTTATCTGCCTTTGGTAGAAGTCGTCTGCGTTTGGACATTGGGCCTTGTACCTTGTGCGATAATAGGGATGGTTATATACCGGGATATAGTGGCACTGGACGCCGATGCCTTTTTCTCTGAGCCGCGAGAAGGCCAACTTCTTTTTGTCCCGGTCTTTAAGCCTGATAGGGTAGAGGTGGTAAGCGCTTTTGGCGTAATCTCTCTCGACGGGGATGTCAAAGTAGGGGTTGCCACGGAAGGTGTCATCATAAAATGCGGCGATTTCACGCCTTCTCTCTATGAAGTGGTCGAGCTTTTTGAGCTGGGAAATGCCGAGGGCCGCCTGAAAATCCGTCATCCTGTAGTTATACCCCAGGGCCTGCTGTTCGTAGTACCAATCGCCGTCAGGGGGATAGTGAAATGCCTCAATGGACTTGGTGATGCCGTGCTGTCTGAACAACCGGAGTTTATTGTATAGCGCCTTGTTGTTTGTCAGGACGGCGCCGCCTTCGCCCGTGGTTATTGATTTGGCCGGATGAAAGCTGAATACGGACATGTGTGAATATATGGACTCGCCGGTGCGTCTCCAATTTCCGTCTGCCAGGTACATGGCTCCGAGGGCATGGCAGGCGTCTTCGACAATGGTAAGGCCGTGTTTGGCTGCAATCTTGTGGATGGCAATACAGTTGGCCGGATGTCCGGCATAGTCGACGGAGGCGATTAGCCTGGTCTTAGTGGTAATCAGGGACTCTACGGCAGCTGGGTCGATGTTCCCTGTGTCTGGCTCTATGTCGGCAAATACCGGCTCAGCCCCCAGGTAGAGGACAGCATTGGCCGTGGCGGCAAACGTAATAGGTGTGGTGATAACCTCATCCCCTCTGCCAAGCGCGGCGGCAAAGTATGCCCCATGCAGGGCGGCCGTTCCAGAGTTAAACACCACCGCGTATGAAGCGCCGCAGTAGCCGGCCAGTTGCTCTTCAAATTCCTCCGGCCTTTGCCCCTGCGTGAGCCACGCGCTCCTGAGGGTTTTTACAACTTCCGCGATGTCGTCCTCATCGATGTAGTGTCTGGTGTATGGTATCATATCAGTGTTATAGGAAGCCCTTCCGGAGGGTGTCTTTCATCTCGTCTATCGTAAGCCAGTGGGTGTTCTTGTCGCTTCTGAATGTGAATTCCTCGGGCAGTCGCCTGCTGTTTTTATATTTTGAGGCCAGTTTTGACTCGAATGTTAACTGAGACAACAGGACAAACAGCTCCCTTCCATTATAGTTATACTCAAAGGCGGTCCTGGACTCATCGCCGGAGATGAGGGTCTCGTGGATCTTCTCCCCCGGCCTCACCCCAATAACTCTGTACGTGCAGTCATCGGCAATCGCACTAACGAGGTCAACCAGCTTCATGCTTGGGATTTTGGGGACAAACACCTCCCCACCGGTAGATAAATAAAACGAGTCGTTTACGAATCGAACGGATTCATCGAGGGTCATCCAGAATCTCGTCATCCTTTCATCGGTTACGGTGAGTTCCTTTATCCCGCTATTGTACATATCCATGAAAATGGGGATAACGCTGCCGCGGCTGCCGACTACATTGCCGTATCTGACTACCGAGAATCTTGTCTCCTTGGTGCCTACGTAGGAACTGGCCGCAATGAAGATCTTCTCCATCGCCAGTTTGGTAGCCCCGTAGAGATTCACCGGGCTGACGGCCTTGTCGGTCGATAGGGCTATGACTTTTTTGACGCCGTTGTCTATTGCTGCCTCAACGATGTTTTGCGCCCCGATAATGTTTGTCTTTACCACTTCAAAGGGGTTATACTCGGCCGCCATGACATGCTTTAAGGCGGCGGCATGAACTACATAGTCGACCCCGTTAAATGCCCTGTATAGACGCTCGCGGTCCCGAACGTCGCCTAAGAAATACCTCACTGGATATTGAGTGGGCGGCAGGGCGATGGACATCTCATGTTGCTTAAACTCGTCGCGGCTGAAAACAATTAATTTCTTAACCTTGTAGTTATTAAACACATACGCGGCAAACTTTCTCCCAAACGACCCCGTTCCACCGGTTATCAGTACTACCTTTCCATCAAACATGAGTATTCTTCCTTCTGATGATATGATTTTACGCTATTAAGGTTATCATTCATACCCTTAGAATATCAGAACGATTATAAGGTGTCAATCCCATGTCTGTAATGTTACAATACAGCCAGGATGCCAAAGCGCTATGACAAGATAATAAAGGAAATTCTGAAGGATTTCGTAGATACCCTGATAACAAAAGTAATCGGGTTAAAGGTTGTGAAATCCACGGTGATGGAGACTAAGCTTCAGATTACTAATGAACGCGAGGCCGACTTTATCTTACGGCTGGAATTGGAAGATGGTTCCATAATTTTATTACATATCGAGTTTCAGGCCACAAACTATTTCAATATGGTATACAGGGAGCTATGGTATTGGGTTTATATGGTAAAAGTTCTTGGGATTCATCCGGTGCAATACGTGTTTTACATTGGGAATGAGCCGTTGACGATGAAAGACAGCATTATAACAGAGACGCTTAACTATAGATTCAATCTAATCGACATGAGAGACATCGACTGCGATAAGTTTTTGTGTTCAGATAAACCTGAGGATGTAATAATCTCTATCTTGTGCAATTATCAGAAAAAAGGTGTTAAAATATTTATAAGAGAGATACTACATAGATTAAAGGAGCTGGTGCCGGAGGAAACGCTCCGGGGCAAGTATATAAGGCAGGTGGAAATCCTGTCGCAGTTGAGGGATTTGCAGAACGAAATATTAAAGGAGGCAGAGGATATGGCTATTGTTTATGACATGGAGAGAGATGCAAGGTTCAGACAGGGACGTGAGCGTGGAATGATAGAGGGGATAGAAAAGGGGATAGAAAAGGGGATAGAAAAGGGAATAGAAAAGGGAATAGAAAAGGGAAGGTTAGAGGGTATGAAGAAGGGGCCGATAGAAGCAATAGAACTTGCCCTCGATATAAAGTTTGGCGCCGAAGGCCTTGCGTTAATGAATAAAATTAACAACATCACCGATGTGGACAGGTTAAAACAAATCAAGGAACACCTTCGAAAGGCAAGGACTATTGCCGAAGTCATAGAGGCAATCGAGACAAATAATTGATGAAAGATCTGTTAATCGGATTTGTCCGGTTCACGCTGAACCAAGACAAAACCATAAGGAGGCACTTTATTAAAAACTATATTTGTTCAGCGTTGGCCGTACCGGCTGTTTTGGCGTTTTCCCTGTTTGCTTATGCGGCTGAACAACGCGGCGTGGTACAAAGCGGCGGGACGCCGATTGCGTCTTCCACAGTCACGCTTTATAGCGCGGGGTCTCTTAAAGGTATCCCGGCAGTTGCTCTGGGGGCAGCGCAAAGCGACGATAATGGGAAATTTAACATTGTCTACACCCCGCCATTGGACACGAAAGCGGTACTATATCTGATAGCTGATGGAGATATTAATGTCACGCAAAATCCCATCAGACTGGCTACAGTTCTGGGAGACGCACCCATCCCGGCTGAGGTTGTTATTAACGAAAGAACGGCCACGGCATCGGCCTATGCGATGGCTCAGTTTATTAGTGGCCGGAATATCACAGGTACTTCGCCAGGCCTGCAAAACGCTGCCGCAACAGTGAGGAATCTGGTTGATATCACAACTGGCAAAGTGGGGCAGGTTCTGTCTAATTCACCCAACGGGATGGAGACTTCGACCATGTCTCAACTTAACACCCTGGCTAATATGCTTGCTGCCTGTGTGAGTACGCTAGGAGCATGTCAATCACTCTTTGCGCTGGCAACACCGCCTGGTGGCAGTACACCACAGGATACCTTGCAAGCCGTTGTAAACATTGCCCATTACCCCTGGCAGAACGTTGCTTTGTTGTACGCCCTGTCTAAGTCAGGCCCATACAGCCCTGTCCTTGCGTCAGCCCCGGATGCCTGGACGCTGGCCATTAAATACATCGGCAACGGGCAGGAGTTCGATGGCCCAGGCAATATGGCCATTGATAAGTACGGCAATGTCTGGATTACAAATAACTACGAGTTCAACTCCGACCCTTTTCAGTCCGTCTGTGGCGGTAAACTCCTGTTAGCGCTTACCCCTACGGGTGCTGACGTCCCGGGCGCCCCTTTTAGTGGCGGTGGCATTGATGGCCCTGGTTTTGGAATCGGCATTGATCCAAACGGGGATATCTGGATCGGCAACTATGGTTTTCAGGGGAAAGGTTGTACTACACCCCCATCTTCAAACAGCGTGTCGAAGTTCAGCTCCGCAGGGATAGCACTATCCCCGGTCACAGGCTTTACCAATGGCAACATCAGATCCCCCCAGGGTACCGCCTCAGATAAATTGGGTAACATCTGGATTGCCAACTATGACAATAACTCCATAACGCAGTATCCTCTTGGAAATTCGAATACCCCATTGATTTTCAGCAATGTCGGACTGGACAAGCCATTTGGCTTAGCAATTGATGCAAAGGGTAACGCGTGGATTGCCAGCTCCGGTAACGATAGCGTTGTCGCGCTTGCCCCGGGCGGCTCCCCGATTGCAGGCTCCCCGTTCACAGGCGGGGGACTCAATTCTCCACTGGGAATCGCCGTCGATAGCGTTGGTAATGTCTGGACGGCAAATTCCCTTGGCGGCTCCGTTACCCTGATAAAGGGTAGCAGCCATTCCCCACGGCAACTTGTGGGCGGTGGAATGACCAAGCCGTGGGGTATTGCCGTGGACGGTGATGACAACGTCTGGGTGGCCAATTTTGAAGGCCAACGCCTTACACAGCTCTGTGGGGCAAGACCATCAAAATGTCCGCCGGGATATAAGACAGGAGATCCAATATCGCCTGCTACAGGTTACACCAGTGATGCGTTGGTGCGCAACACCGGTGTGGCCATTGATCCCTCCGGCAATGTGTGGGTCGCCAATAACTGGAAGAGTGTCCCGGTGCAGACAAACCCGGGCGGCGACGGTATGGTGGTGTTCATAGGCCTGGCGGCCCCCGTTAAAACCCCGTTGATTGGGCCGCCCCAGCAGCCAGAGCCTGATTATTCGTCCGCCGTGGATGCCTTTAACACATACTATGCCCAATACAGCTCATTTTTCGGCACTAAATCAGGGTATGTTACTACTGGAATAACATCGGATGGCAGCACATACTATGTCCAATGGTTTACCAATGGTGTTGCCCTTGTGGCCTGGACAGATGGAAATATGTATGTATATTATTATGGCAGTTGGTATCCTGCGGGGGTAAGCTGGAAATAAACAGAGGTGGATAAAAGAGGGGTCAGGCTTGCGCCATTAATTGGATACACATCATGGAGACCATCCAGATTATATCTATGGGCAGGTGAAATTCACAGGACGTATCCAGGAGGCACTCGGCCCTTGCCGGAAACTCGTCGTCCATAAGCCACAGGATAAGCGTTACGGGAACCCTGGGGTAGGGTTGTAGTACAATGGAAGCGTCCCCATAGGCCGTGGCTGTGCCTCCAAGGGCCGCCCCTCTGGATAAAAACTCCTCCCTTGCCGATTCATACCTGTCTGAGAGTTTCTGAAGGGGCAGCACATGTGAGCCGCGGAAGAATATCTCCCCTCCGTTGAGATTTTGTGGCATGGCAAGCTGCCCGCTAAGTGGGATATCCCTGGCCGCGTTAAGATACCACAGGGATGATAGCCTGTAAAAGTGCCCCAGGCGTCTCAGGAGATATTCCTCACCCTCTGCTGTGTCGCATGTTATTGACCTGTTTACAGCGCTGAAGTTTACATTCCAGTTAAAGGATTTCACCGTATATACGGATAGTGCGTGGTCAAACGAGACCGACGCCCTCTTACATACATCGTCCGGGGTGCTGCCTGCTAACTGCCCCCAGCCCTTGTCTTCACCGCCTGCCATATACTTATTATATAAAATTTACATAAAAAAAGTAACCGTCCCATCCCTCGACAAGCTCAGGATGATTATAGTCGATGATCTGGTTGTCGGATTATTGACGCGAATAATAATTATCCTACCCTTTTGACCCCTTCGACAGGGATAGAAAGATTCTCAGCTGCCTGATAATCTCAGGTATCCTGAGCCTGTTGAAGGATCTCCGAATGTTAAAATAAATAAATTGTTTCTGGCATGTGTTTTGCTTGTTGTGCAGTAAATGCTTGTTCACTAACTTGTGAGGGGTTTAGAGACATGAAAAATTTATTCAGCATGAAGGAAAAGGAACCGGTAAATTGCATTGCAGAGGTGGCGGCCGCCAGGGATACCCTGTACGAGGATAGGGTCAACGCGGATGTCGCCAGGCTTGAGAAGAGCGCAAGTGTGATATTTAAGAGACTCGATAAGAGCGTAAAAATCCTTGAGGCTATTGAGGCGTCAGTCGACGCGAAAATCACCCACCTTGAGAGACTCCTTCAGATGGCCGATGCGGTGAGTTCCTCGGACTGTGGTCAAAACCGGCGCTTTGAGGTGCTTGCCCTTAGGGCAAAGGGACTCGGTATCGATGAAATCGCAACAATCCTCGGCATTCAGCATGGTGAGATTGAGCTGATTCTGAATCTCAACAGATGAGCAATGGAAAAATTTTCCTCTCAATCAAACAAAATTTTCTCGTTGGGACGCTGTTAGTGAGCGCTATCAATAGGGTTTACGCCCTATTATTTGTCCGGCATGGCAATTGCATATGATTTAGCATGATGTGTATGAATAGACTAAATATTAAAAGGGGTACGGCATAAATGTATAAAGGCGGTTACATCGCTGCCTCCGGCATGGTGGTCAAACAAAGGCAGATGGAGCTTGTCTCTAATAACCTTGCCAACTCAGCCACCTATGGCTATAAGCAAAACCGTGTTTCCTTCAGGGATGTATATATCTCCGAGATAAACAAAACACCGCAGCCTGGCGACGGCAGAGACATGACATACACGGACGTCTACTACACCGACCACTCAGAGGGTGCGTTTCAGAACTCTGGAAACCCCCTTGATGTTGCCCTGGGCGGACGTGGGTATTTCAGCGTCGAGGGCAATAAATACACGCGGGCCGGCAATTTCTCCGTTAACGAAGAGGGATTCATTGTGACGAAAAACGGCGCCAGGGTCATGGGGGCAAACGGCCCCATACAAATCCCGGATAACGGTTCTCAAAAGGTACAAATAGGTGAAAGTGGCGACGTATCAGTCGATAATGTAATCATTGACAGGCTTGCGATTGTGGATTTTCCCAATCCGCAAAATGTAACAAAGCAGGGCAATAATTTTTTTATATCCAGTGATGCCCCTGTAGATTCCACCGCGACGGTACATCAGGGATATGTCGAGACCTCAAACGTAAACGTCATCCAGGAGATGGTCCTGATGATAGAGCTGCAAAGGGAATACGATGCAGGGCAAAAAGTAATCCAGTCGTTTGACGAGGCCACGGCCAAGGTTACAAACGAAATGGCGAGGTTATAATGGGGCGGTTGCTAAACCCTTCACATCTCAGGAGGCTATAAATGGTAAGGTCATTATTTATTGGGGCATCGGGGATGAACGCACAAAAGACTAATCTTGATGTTATATCCAATAATCTGGCAAATACAAGCACATACGGGTTTAAGCAGGGTAGGGCGGAGTTCCAGGACCTGATATATCAGGCCGTACAGGCACCCGGAGCGCCTACTGCCGAGGGGTATACCTCCCCTACCGGCATCCAGATTGGTCTTGGCGTTATGCCGGCCTCTGCCGGGAAGATCTTTAAGCAGGGCGATTTCGTCAACACGGGCAACTCTCTTGACATGGCGATTGAGGGAAGCGGTTTTTTTCAGATTGCGTTGGCCGACGGAAGTATCGCCTATACAAGGGCGGGCAATTTCAAACTTGACAGCACCGGCAGAATCGTAAACGACCAGGGCCTTGTCCTGCAGCCGGAGATGACTGTCCCGTCTGACACGGTATCAATTTCCGTAAGCACTGACGGCATTGTGTCGGTTGTTCAGAACACGCAAACGACAGAGAGCCAGATCGGACAGATAGAACTTGCGAACTTTATCAATCCCGCCGGTCTAAGGGCCTTGGGGAAGAATCTCTTTGCAGAGACGGACGCCTCGGGTGCCGTGAATCTCTCAGTCCCCGGACAGCAGGGCTTTGGCACGATTGCCCAGGGATTTATCGAGACCAGCAACGTAAACGTAATAGACGAAATGGTGAACATGATTGTAAGCCAGCGCGCGTATGAATTTAACTCTAAATCGGTCCAGACAACGGACGAGATGCTCCAGACCGCGAATAATTTGAAGAGGTAATTATGGTGGCACTATTACTAACGGCATTGATTACGGCATGGTCGCCTGAGGCGGCCATTAAGGAATACATACGAAATAACTATCCCTGGCCTGACGTACAGGTCCAGATTATAGGCAATAACGGCGAGCGGAATTCACCATATCCAGGCAGTATATCTGTTGTAAGCGGCAACATACCTGGCAGAATAACCCTGCTGTTTAGTTCGCCTGCCGGTGAGAATACATACGTCGAGGCCGTGGTGGATGTCTTTGACTGGGTAGTAAGCAACCGCAGGGCCATGTCAAGAGGTGAAACCATTGGCGCTGAGGACATATATAAGAGTATGGTAAATATAAAGAATATACCAAAGGGCGCTATAAAATCAGAATCGGCCTGTCTGGGCAAGGTGCTTACGTATTCGAT
The DNA here is from genome assembly GCA_002753305.1 of Nitrospirae bacterium MYbin6. Lineage (GTDB taxonomy): Bacteria > Nitrospirota > Thermodesulfovibrionia > Thermodesulfovibrionales > Magnetobacteriaceae > Magnetominusculus. Next base: position 1,192 of record PEAC01000106.1, on the reverse strand, counting down.
TGCGGTAAATCGTCCCATAACGGAGAGCATACTTGCCGACGCGGCGGTGATAAGAAAAGGTGAAGAGGTGCGTATTGTTATTGAGTCTGAAAAGTTTAAGATTACCGCTAAGGGCATAGCAAAGGAGGACGGTGCAGAAGGCAAGTACATCAAAGTCCTCTGCCCGCTGACAAATAAACTGATAACCGGCAAGGTAACCGGAAGCCGTATCGTAACAGTCTTAAATTAAGAACAGAGGATGTGCTGAAGTGATAAAACAAATATTAGCGGCAGCGGCCATAGCGATACTGTGCAGTGCGTGTTCTACGCCGGCGAACAAACTGCCCGCCAAGCCTGCCCCGTATATATATGGCGGTGCGGCGGCCCAGAGACCCGAAAACGGCTCTCTCTGGAACGATTCCGCAAGCCTCTTTGAGGACAGGCGCGCCCGGCGCTTAAACGATATTCTCATGATAAACGTCATAGAAAAAACAAAGGCTAACACCAAGGAAGAAACCACGGGCAACAAACAGTCGTCGTACAGTTCGCAGTTAAGCAATTTTTTTAATGTTAATGCGAATAAACTTGGCCTCTATCCAAGCACTACAACAGTGGGGACGGCCTCGACCCCTCAGCTCAGCACTACGAGTACCGACAAGTTTACCGGCAAGGGAGAGACGAAAAACGAGGGAAACCTCACCGCAACCATTAGCGCAAAGGTAGTGGAAGTCCTTCCAAACGGCAACCTGGTTATAGACTCGCGCAAGGAAATAACTGTAAACTACGAGACACAGTTCCTTGTCCTTCAGGGTATCGTAAGGCCGGACGACGTTGACGCAAGCAATTCCATATCAAGCCAAAAGGTAGCCGATGTGAGGCTGTATCTGGTTGGCGACGGTTTCCTGCAGGAGATCCAGTCACCGGGCTGGCTTGGCAGGCTTTGGGGATCGCTGCGGCCATTTTAGGCGTTAAAGTAAAACTTTTACAATGCAGACAATGATGAAAGACATATTGATAGTAGTAATAGCCGCGATGCTGGTGGCGTCAGGCACTGCGAGTGCCTATGCCGAACGCCTGAAGGACATCGTCTCTGTAAAGGGCGTGAGAGAGAACCAACTGGTAGGGTACGGCCTTGTCGTAGGGCTTGTCAACACTGACATCAAGGGCCTCAAGTTTATTTACCAGCTCAACGACGTTGCCCTGATATTTTGGA
>PEAC01000105.1 GCA_002753305.1 Nitrospirae bacterium MYbin6 | reverse complement strand
AAATGCCGATGCATATTTCGTCTTCATAGTATCCTTGGACCTCCATCTTTCTGCTCTTACTGTAACTTAACATGTTGTCCAGTTTTTGGGGTCCATTATAAACTTCTTTTTCAGGTCGTCATACCGCTTATCAATAAACTTAATGAGCAATTTTTCTTCGGAAGTCCCGTAACAATCGTCAAACACAAACCAATCGCGCTTACTCAAATCAAGGTGATATTGTTCGGGCGTTTCATTGGCGTTGCTCATAGACTTGCCAGATTGCTTGTCATCGCTTTCGTCTAAGGAAAAATTGAGGGTTTTGTCGGTAATTTTATCCTTGATCATATAGGTCTCAAATTTCTTCGCACCCTCGTATTCCAGCTTGTTGGAAGCAATGCCGTCTGCAACTTCCATCAAAACTTTTGTCGCAGCCTGCAGCTTATCTTCTGAAAGCAAACTATTTACTCTGTCGGGTTGGCCGGAAATTTCAACTTTTATAAGGGCAAGATAACCCTCCGAAGTCATAAATTCCTGAGCTGATTTAAGTTTTGGAAACTGTCTTTTAAGGTTGTCGAACTGGTAGAAGTCAATGCGCTGCATGGCCTTTCGTATAACTGAAACGCCAAAATCCGTTAGGTTATAATCCTTAGATTTTCGATCAATGTTGGCTTTACCGCCGTTTGTCTCTTCAAAAACAACACTGGCCTGGCTCTGACCGGTGTGCAACTTAAAAGCATAGGTTCTTTGTATCAAGGTACTATCCAAGCCAAAAATATCATGGCGATCATATTTTTGCTGGCTGTTGAGAAAGAGGTGCCCTGCCTTATAGAGCTTTGTTTGTTTGAATGAGTCCTTTAGTTTAATGGTTCGTTGGCGCGTTTCTTTCGGCTTGATGCCTATTTCATGCAAGGCCGTGTTTAATTCCTGAATGTATTTTGGGTTATAAGCGCTGTGATAAACAAGCTCCTCGCAAATCCTCATTTCATTATCAAGGTCTTGGTCATATTTTCGCTGATCAAAAGGTTGCTCTGGCAATAGTCGGAACGGGCAATAACGCGCACCCCGCCCGATTAACTGCGCTTCGCTCATGGTCGTTTTGCCGATAAAACCGGCTTTGCTGTCACGGGTGTTATAAAGGCGTACTATGTCAAAAAGATTTAGAACGTCCCAACCCTCATTAAGTTTTTCAACTGCAAACACGGCTCGGTACTCGTTGTTAGCGGCCTCTAATGAATTGACAATCAACTGTTTCGCCTCGCTTTCTTGCTTACTGTTCACAACAATCAGCTTATCTTCGGAAAAATCAGCTTTTAGCTCTGTTATAAGATTATCAAGGGTGATCCCCGTGTTTACGTAGTAGGCAAACATGGCCGTTAGCATATCGTCCTTACTGCGTGCCTGAATATCAGCAAGAGTTTTGCCAGTTAGTGAAGCAATGCCGGTTTTGAAATCTTCAAAAAAATCTTCGCTCTCCTTGATGGTTTTGGATTTGAAAAGAATGACGGGCTTAACTGCAAGTTTATTTTTCTCAAAGATTTTTCGGCGATATTGGGAAAGTAAGATAGCCTGCAATGCCCTATCTAAAGGTGGCAAGTCGGCTTGCAATACCTTCACTTCTTTAGAATAGCCGTCTTTACGAAACTCTTTAAGCGTATAATCAAAAATCAACTTTGGCTTGTATTTAGCTTCCAGATTTTGATCGGAAAAGTCTACGGTAGCCGTAAATTCCAGCAGGACATTTTCAGGATTCGCCATAAAGATACGCTGTACCGTATTTTCCCAACTTACCGACTCGAAGAGATCATCTTGAGTGAGTTTTTCTCCTTTTTTTGTGCTGGCATTGATATGGTGAGCCTCATCGGAAATAAGGACGATTTTCTGATTTTCAAAATCATCATAAGTAAGGCTGTTTTCGCGGGGCACATTCAGGCTCATATGCAAGCCTTGAATTGTCGAAAATACGATATTGAGATCGTCTCCATTGGATGATTGAAAATTATCAACTTTCCGCACGGTAAAATGTCTGTCGCCTATGCTTAATTGCGGGGCAAACAGGTATTTGCCGGATAGAGGGTTCAGAAAATTATCCCTCGTCTTGTCAATGATATTGGTGCTGTTCACGAAAAAAAGAAAATTGCGATAGCCCCGTGCATATAGATACTGCATCAGCCCTGCCATGATCAGTGTCTTGCCGCTTCCCGTCGCCATATGAAATAGCAATTGATGATTCTGGCGCGGCTTGCCGTCAAAATCTTCCTGCCAGTAGTTAAGAAAAAACTGAAAGGTGCGTTCCTGATAAGGCCGCAACTTAAAGGACGGGTTTAGATTGCCAGTAATCACGGCTGGCAACTCTGTTTTGTCAATCGTGCGCTTTCCAAGTTCTTCGATCAGAATTTGATGTAGGGTCTTAGTTTCATTCATGGCTGCCTCTCATTAACGGCGACCTAATAACTGACTGTTTAATTTTTTGTCTTCGGATCTGATGCCGTAAGTTTCGTCATCCACTTCACTCAATGGAACATACAACATATTTTTATCAAGCACTTCGATCAGAATACGCTGTTGGTCGTCAAGGCTTAGGGTGTTAAAGTCGGCACTGGCCGGATCGATTGTCTTCGGATCAACCTTGTAACTCAAGAACGCTTTGTCCTGCATTTCGTACCAGATTGCCTGTAATTCCTTAGTGTCCTTTGCAGCTTGTATGCGGTCAACAAATTCTTGGTTTGCTTGCAATAATTCACAGTAAACAAAAGAGTCACATTTGTTGTTTTGAATAACCTTGTGCACACGAGGAATCGTCACTTTTTCAACATAGTGCATTTGCTCGCAAAGAATAAATTTACGGCTGCCATTATCGTCTTTATTTAACTCAAGAACAGCATGAGCAGTTGTGCCGCTACCACCAAAAAAGTCTAAAATAATTGCATTTTTATTGTTCGCAACAGTAGCATAAAGACAGTCGTACACATTCCACAAAGATTTTGGAAAATCGAAAATACAGTCCGGTACAAGGGATTTGACCATTTGTGTGCCATAAGCATTTGCGTCATAGCGCGTGTCTGCCCACACAGTTTTGTAAAGGCCAAAGTCTTTACCTAGCTCAATGTCATAACCTGCTTTGGTTTTTTTAGCACGTAAAAGGTTCGCAATTTCTTCAACGCTTTGCCTTGCATAGCGCCACTTTCTTTCTACCCCGTCTTTGTCAATCGGATAGATGTGGAATTGTTTGCCAAATTTGACCGTTTGAGCAGGATGCTCACTATCATCAGATACATCACCAAATCCAACAATCTTGTCGTTCTCTACGATGACAGGATAAAAACAGTTTTTTGCGTCTGTTCGTTCTGACTCACCTCCCCAATTTCTTAAGGGTGACCAATCAATATCATTACCGTTAATCTTTTTGTTGCTAATAGATTTCTTGCCTTTAGGAATAACAAAAAAAGCATACTCATGGACATACGAAAAATTGACTCCCTGTATGCCTCTCGGATTATGGACGATAGTAACACAATGGGTTTCATGTTCAGGAAACATGTCTTTTAACAAAACGCCTAAATGAGCTTGTTCATTTTCATCAATCGCAACAATGAGCGTACCGTCGCGTTTTAATAGATACTTCGCTGCATCAAGCCTATTCTTGATAAATGTAAGCCATGAGGAGCGATTGAACGCGTTATTGTAACAAAATGTGTTGGATTTGCTGTCTGGATTGTAGGGCGGATCGATATATATAGCATCTATCTTTCCGGCATACGCCTTTCTCAAAGTATGCAACGCCAACAGATTGTTTCCCTTTACGATAAGATTGTCGTCCAAACTTATACTGGACACTTTATGTTCGCCGTCTTTGTCGTAGCGTCTGAAACTCGTAAGAACCTTCGGCGACAACAGCCTGTCAATTTGATCTGGTGCAAGCGTCTCATTCCAAAAAATCTCATTTCGCTTTGCATCTTCTTTCATTTGACCGCCTTCCAAAACACAGTCCTTATAAGGCCACGCCAAAACGACTTCCTTACTGTCCGTCAAATAGCGTGTGTCCGCCGTCAACCCGATTTTATTTTTGAAAGAGGTGTAGCTATCCGGCAAAAATTCCTTGTTGCTCACAAATTGCTGAAACTTGATTTTGTCGAAAACCAAAACGCCGTCTATATCAGTAAAAAAATGATGGCGGATACCTTCATGTGTCAATAATAGTCGGATCAACCCTGAATCCATCCCCAAAGCCAACTCAACAATTTTATTCTTGAGCAACTGCCCTTCCACAACCAAACGGTCATCCTGCTCAAGCAGTTTTACAAGGTCGTGCAATAGATTTTGCATATTTTCTCTAACTCCTATGAAGTCATAGTATCAGTTACCGCCACAATTTTTCAAACCGTGCCGGATTGTCTGATGCGCTGGATGTTGCCGCCAAGTGCGGAGATTTTGTCTTCAATTTTTTCGTATCCCCTGTCCAGGTGGTATATCCGGTCTATCAGCGTCTCACCCTCTGCGGCAAGGGCCGCTACGACCAGAGAGGCGCTTGCCCTTAAATCAGTGGCCATTACGGGGGCGCCAAGGAGCCTTTTTACGCCGCGTACTGTGGCTATGTTGTCCTCTATCTCTATGTTTGCCCCCATGCGCCTTAGTTCCGCTACGTGCATGTATCTGTTTTCGAATATTGTCTCCTTCACTATGCTCGTACCGGCGGCCAACGAGGCAAGGGCGATAAACTGTGCCTGCATGTCTGTGGGGAACCCGGGATAGGGCAGTGTCTTTACGTCCGTAGGGTGAAGCGCCCCGGGTGTCGGGCCGATTACCCTTATGCCCCCTTGCTCTTCGCTTATGATTATGCCGGTTTCCCTGAGCTTTTCCGCTATAGCCAGGACATGGCCGTAGTGGCAGTTTTTTATTAAAATATTGCTGCCCGTGATGCCGGCTATCGATATGAATGTACCGGTCTCTATTCTGTCAGGGATGATTTTATACTCTATTGGGCGCAGTTCATCCACCCCTTCGATTTCGATGGTTGTTGTGCCGATGCCCGATATATTTGCCCCCATTTTAATGAGCGCGTTGGCAAGGTCTTCGACTTCCGGTTCTCTGGCGGCGTTTTCAATTACTGTCCTGCCCTTTGCCAGGGCGGCTGCCATCATCAGGTTTTCCGTACCGGTTACAGTGGATATGTCGCAGTAGATTGTGGCGCCTTTGAGCCTTTTGGCCTTTGCCACTACATAGCCCTGTGAGAGGGTTATCTCAGCCCCCATTTTCTCAAGCCCCATTAAGTGCAGGTTTATCGGGCGCGCCCCAATGGCACAGCCCCCGGGCAGCGATACCTTCGCGCATCCAAAACGCGCCACCATCGGCCCAAGCGTCAGCACCGAGGCCCTCATCGTCTTTACCAGCTCATACGGGGCCTCTTTGTTTATCAGCGTATCTGTGTTTATTCTCAGGCCGCCCCCCTCTATACTTATATCGGCCCCCATGTTTGCCAGAACCTCGGACATGGTCTCTATGTCCCTAAGATTTGGGATGTTCCACAGAACTGTCTCTCCCTTGCATAGTATCGTCGATGCCATCAGTGGAAGGGCCGCGTTCTTTGCCCCGCTTATCTCTACAGTGCCCGATAGCTGCCTGCCGCCTTTAATCAGTAGTTTATCCATTTTCTGTCAACAGTTCCTTTGTTAGTTCTCCTATGGTTATTGTCATCAGCCTGTCGGCGTAGTATACCTTTACCTTTTCTTTTCTATGCAGCAGAGGCTCCGTGTCAACTCCAGGAATATTCAGCCTCTTTGCCGCCATTATGGCGTTTGCCACGACCTCCGGGTCTTTATGCGACAGGCCCTGTTTCACTAACACATGGACATAGTCGCTTATATATTGTGGATGCGCCTCCCCTATTCTGCCAAGTGCATAGAGAACGCCCGCAAGGAATATATTGTCTTCTGTCTCGGAGTGCGAATAGCCTATGATAATCGGCACTATATCCTCAAAGGGTTTGGGGTTTTCCCTTATGGCCTCACCCATGATTTCCGGGACAGTCCACGGGATAGTGCCCGATTCATCGGTCGCGTTCCAGATGAGGCGTTGTATCTGGCCCCTTGCCTCCTCGAAATCATAGACAGCTATCTGCCCGATTGCCTTGCCCGCCAGGTGGATTGCCCGCCAGGCAGTTTCCGTGGCCTTCTCGTAGGATATTGACAATAAGGCGCTGAGGTACCGCTTGTCTTTCTTTATGGCCTCTATTATTTCGTCGTAGGCCATACTCTGAAGCCAGTCCTTTGTCTGCTTTTTTACCTGTCTTAAGCTGAATTCCAGTTTTTTCAGGTTCTTTAAAAATTCTTCTGCCATCAGCCCTCCCCATTAACGGCCTTTCTGTACGCAGTGGCGGCACTTACCAGCCCATCCGCCCACTGAGGGCAGCCCAGCACGTGTAAGTGCGTATATGTAGCAAGTACCTGTTTATACGCCACACCGTCTTTGCCGTCGACAATTCCCTTGCCGCGTTTCATTCTGAACCGGAAGTCCAGTTTTTCCACCTCTAAGTTTACTGCCTTTGAGTAGTGAAACTCATGTCCTCTAAGTATAACATTTTTTTGGAAATAAGGGCTTACTTCTATCGTCTCTACAATAGTATAGCCATGTGCCTGTGGTTTTTCGTTCATAACGAAATCCATCGGGAATATGCCTGCCATCGGATAGTAGCGCTCCTTATGGATAAGACCCCTGCCTAAGAACATCAACCCTCCGCATTCGGCATATACCGGCAATCCCCCCTCTATTGATTCCCTTAATTTGTCCATGAAATTATTATTTTCTGACAGGCTTAAGGCATGTGTCTCAGGGAATCCACCGCCAATGTACAGGGCATCAAGTCCCTCCGGCATGTCCCTGGCAAGGGCGCTTAGCTGGACAATCTCCGCCCCAAGTGCCTTTAACGCCTCGATATTCTCAGGGTAATAAAATTGAAACGCGCTGTCCTTCACTATTCCGATTTTAACGGGGGTGGGGGATGCCTCTGAAGGCAGCGCCACCAGGACATCGCCGGATTTGGCGGGGCCATACTCTATGGGCGGGGCGCTAAGGGCGGCCTGCCATATTTTATCCTCGTCAACCGTATCACTCACTATGGAGGCAAGGCGCTCAAGGGCGCCCTCCAGCTCATGGGTCTCATCGCGGCTCATCAGGCCCATGTGGCGCTCCTGCTGAAATGGCGTATCACTTCTTCTCAGTACACCAACTACAGGTACGCCGGCATAGGATTCTACCGCCTCCCTGACGACTTTTTCGTGCCTGGCGTTAGCGATATAATTCAGCACCACACCTCTTATCATAAGTTCTTTGGAGAACTCCACGATACCTTTTACGATAACCCCCATCGTTGTAGCCGTCTTAGCACAATCCACAACCAATATAACGGGCGACTCACACAGCCGTGCCAGTGCCGCGGTACTAAACGTACCCCTTGAGTCCACACCGTCAAACAACCCCCTGTTTCCTTCTATCAATACACCATCGGCGTCCTCTGAATGGCTGATAAGGGAGTTAAACAGTTTATTCTCTGGTATAATATACGAATCAAGGTTATAACAATCTGTCTTTGCAGCCCCTGAAAGCCATGCGGCATCTATATAGTCCGGGCCTTTTTTAAATGGTATGATGCGGCGGCCTTTGTTTTTCCACAACCTCAGCAGGCCTAACGAAAGTGTCGTCTTGCCTGAGCCTCCTCTGAGTCCCGCGATGGCCACACGGGGTTTATTATAAATAGTCAAGGGCATGATTTTTTTCGCATATTATCCGGAAGGCACACACTCTGATTTATATTTATTAATAAGTTATAAAAAAAGGGACGGGGCGAACGATGCCCTGGTCGCCCCTACGCTTTTCTCTGGTTATTTGGGGGGGATTTCTATGAAGCTTCCACCAAAATAGGTAAATATCAACGTGTTGGCATCAACCAGTTCTCTCAGGGCAGCCTTCACCTCGTCCTTCTCTACGCCCTGGTCGGCAGAGACTTTCTTCAATATGTCGGTCTGCTTTAGTTTCTTCTTGCCGGTTGAGGCCTCAACTAACTCGTATATAATCTTCTTTAGCTCTTCTTTTTCCATTTCGCACCTCTATTAAGATTTGTTGGGCAAATGTAAAAGAGGGAGAGATATTATTCTCTCCCTCTTTTCACTATATTTTTACGTCCACTTAAACGTTGCCGCCATTCTGAATGTCTCACGGGCAAAGGTAAAGTCGTCTATGTGCTGGATCTTGAACTCGAATCCGGTTGCCCTGAAGAAACCCTCCCAGCCGATTCTGTCTATCCACTCACCGACTCTTTCATGCTTCTTGGCGCCGGCCTTATAGGCATCGAGAATCTTCTTTATGGCATCGGTAACTTCCGGCCATCTCGGCGGGTTGTTCGGAATCCAGGGTACTACCAGTTTCGAGAATGTCGGGTTTGACCTGAGGTTCGACACCTTACCGCCTACTACTATCGCTATACCGTCGTTCTTGGCGTCGGATATAGGCATCGCGGGACATACCGAGTAGCAGTTACCGCAGTACATACATTTGTCGAGCTTTATCTTGACGCTCTTCTTTGCGGGGTCAGGGCTTATCGCGCTCGTCGGACACGAGGCTATCGTCGACGGGACCTCACAGGCGTTTTTAACGTTCATATCGTCAATTCTTGGCGGGGTCTTGTGGACTCCAACAAGGGCTATGTCTGAACAGTGCACCGCTCCGCACATATTTACGCAACACGCTACGGCTATTCTCACCTTGTTCTGCAGCTCTTTGTCCGTAAAGTACTCGTGTACGTCATCCATTATCGCCTTTACGAGGCCTGAGGCATCGGTTGCTGCCGAGTGGCAGTGTATCCAGCCTTGGGTGTGGACTATGTTGCTGATTCTCGGACCGATTCCGCCTATCATGAAGTCTTTCGCCTTCAGTTCTTTAACCAGCGGGTCAACCTTACTTTCTGCATCTACCATAAACTCTACGTTATGCCTTGTTGTAAAGCGTAAATTGCCACCGCAGTGTTTCTCAGCAATCGCGCAATACTCCCTTATCGTATCGGTTGATAACAGCCTCGGCGATGCTATCCTTACCGTAAAGACCTTATCTCCTGATTCGGCTACGTGAACCATCACACCGGCACTCATCACCTCGTGATACAGCCATTTGCCATAGTTCTTAGCTATCACCGGCGGTAAAAACTTGCTATAATGCGGCGGACCTATGTCGGTCTGTCTCTGTGGTAACTCTGACATTATATATTCCTCCTTCGTTTAGTAATGTTTCAATTATATCAGCCTTTCTGCTAAGGCCTATCTCTCGATGTCTTCTTCTGACCAGAAGAAGAATGGGTCTCTGCGCGGTTCCTTGATCATCGCCGGATGCGGGTCAAGGCCGACTTCCTTTAAGAATCTTGGGAACGACAATCTTTCTATCAGCTCGCCGATTCTCTCGCGGTTCTTTCCGTTTTCATCCCACCATTCCCAAATCTTGTCGATCAGGTCGTAGAATTCGTCATAAGGCGGTTCCATCTTTATAAACGGCACTATTACCCATGACATCAATGCGCCGGTTACGATTGGAGCCTTGCTGCCTAACAGAAGTGTCGCACCTTTTTCCGTACCGGGCCTTAGGGCCTTCGTCATCTTCGCTATGCAGTGCATACACCTGTTACAATTGGAATTGTCTATCTTCATTGCCTTGCCGTCAAACTGCATACACCCGGTTGGGCACATGTCGATTATCTCTGCCTTTATGTCCATCGTTTTGGCATACTTTGCCACTTCATCCTGATTAATCCGGATGTCGCCCTTCCATGTGCCGATTACGGACATATCTGCCCTCGCTATCGAGGCGATACAGTCAACCGGGCAGCCAGCCACTTTGAACTTGAACTTGTACGGGAATGCCGGCCTGTGCATCTCGTCCTGGTAGTGGTGGGTTATATCGTTGGTTATTGCCATTGCGTCTATGTTTGCCCATTCACACCTGGACATGCCCAGACAACCGCTTGGCGTTCTCATTGCAGAACCAGAACCGCCTAAATCCCATCCCCTCGATGATACTTCCGCAAAAAACGGCTCTAAGAACTCCGTCTTTGTCCCTAAGAACACCAAGTCGCCCGTTGAACCGTGTACATTGGTCAACCCGCTTCCATACTTGTCCCACAGGTCGCAAAAATCTCTCAGTGCCGCAGCCGAGTAATAAAACCCCGACGGGCTGTTTACTCTGACCGTGTGGAAATGCGCTACGCCGGGAAACTTATCCGGTATATCGGAATACCTTCCGATTACGCCTCCGCCATATCCCCTGACACCGACGATGCCGCCGTGCTTCCAGTGTGTTACCCTTTCTTTAAAACATAATTCCGTATGGCCGAGCAGATCATTGGCCATATCCGAATGCTTTGCTGCCAGCTTAATCTCCTTCACAAAGCTCGGAAACGCACCTTTCTCCAACTCGTCCAATAGTGGCGTATCATACTTCTTACTCATACACTAACCTCCTTAAAGATTTTATATTGAGAGATTCAAATATTAAGAATACCCCTTTCTTTTAAGTACCCAAAGGATATTAAATATACCTACGGCTCGTCAAATAAAAAATAGTTATCAACTTATAAAATATTTTTATCACCTCCTCGTGAAACAGGTAAATACCATTGTTTACAAGCGATATTACCATATCTCAGAGCCCTGCCGCAACATGAAAATATAAAATATTTGGGTAGGTCTGCTGAATTTTACAACGCTCAGTGTGCGCCATGGCGGGATTATCCAAAAAAATTATGCCCCCATCCAGGATTTACAATTGGCCGTGCCCTGCTATATACTACCATTGTCCGGCCCTGTAGCGACAATTAGAGTTTATTGAACCGTGAAAATAGTCAAACTAGAGATTAACGGCTTTAAGTCCTTTGCCGATAAGACGGTATTTTCCATG
>PEAC01000009.1:57726-63614 GCA_002753305.1 Nitrospirae bacterium MYbin6 | reverse complement strand
GTTTGGTGTTGCCAAGGCGGTACCGTGGTTGTTTACCGGTGGTATTGTGCTGCTTTCGGCTGGACTCTCAACGCTGGGTTATCTTGGCGTACCGAGAAGGCATTGGGATATTACGTTTTCTGGCGGTCCGTTTACCTATACATACCCGCCGATTGCAGACATGTTCTGGGTTCTAGCGGTTGTTGGCGGTGTGATTGCGGCCGTTGGCGCCCTTGCATGGATTATCGTAGTAGTTGTGTCGGTATTTTTCGGAAAGCCTGTAACAGGGCCAGCGGATATGCAGTTGCCTCTTCCCTCGCCGCTTCCGCCTGAGAGTGCTTCTCACGAATCAAAGTTCGTTGCCCCAGGGACTTTCGCGCTTACTATTATCTTTATGTTGGCGTTTTTGATCTTTGCGACCCTGAACTGGGGATGGTTGAGCATGATGTGGGAGGTCAAATAGCACTTTGAGTAAAAAATATCTCCTGATTCTCTTTATATGCCTTTGTGTATTTGGCAGAGGACAAGCCGGCTGGACGGCGCCAGACGAGAAACTTACGTCTCCTAATGAGAGAGAGACGCTGGGCAAGGACGTCCCAAATGTCAGGCTCTATGACTCATACGGCAAGGAGCGCACCGTAAAAGACATAATAGGAGGAAAACCTCTTATTATCAGTCTCATATACACAAAGTGCGAGACCGCCTGTATCGTTATCACGGACAGTCTGGTTGGAGTTGTAGAGAAGATGGGAGATATAGGAAAGGACTATAACGTCCTGACACTGTCGTTTGACCCTGCGGACACCCCTGAGAGGCTGGAGAAATTCAGGACGACGTGGGGACTGAACACCCCCGGCTGGGTAGTTGCCAGTGGGCAGGACAGCGAACTGAAAACGTTTTTAAAAGCAATTGGATTTTCGTATAAACTTGACAAGGGGACGGGTGAATTCATCCACCCCAACCTCCTTGTCATCCTTACCCCCGACGGCAGAATCTCCAGGTATGTATACGGGGTCAACTACGATGCCGAAAACTTAAAATTGAGTCTGCTCAATGCAAAAAAAGGTACGTCAACTTTGAGTGTCATGGAGGGTGTGCTGCTCTGGTGCTATCAGTACGACCCCGTTACGGGGGAATATACCTTGGATTGGCCGTTTATTCTTGAGGTCATCAGTGGGATAGTCTTTTTTATCTCCCTGTTTTTCTTTTTCTTCGCAAAGAAGGTATTTTCTCTTATTCGTTCGTTTTTCGGCATATTTTTTGTGCGCTACCGCCTGTCCGGCAGATAGCCCTCAATTATTTAACCAAACGATAACATCTCCTTAATACAATTGTAACAATCCATTCGCTATACTATAATGGCACAAGGGTTTATCCCAACAAATAAAAGGAGGATGTATAATGAAGTCTTTACAAACAGCGGTAGTTTTTATTGTTATGTTATTTGTATTGAACGTGTCGTTGTCACACGCCGAAGAGTCCTTAAGGATAGACGGCTCTACGACGGTTCTGCCAATAGCGCAAAAGGCCGCCGAGGAGTTTAATAAAAAAAATCCTAACATAAAGGTATTCGTCTCTGGAAGTGGCTCAGGCAATGGGATTAAGGCCATTATGGACGGTACGACGGAAATTGCCACAAGCTCGCGCGAGGCAAAAGAAAAAGAAGTCGCCGCAGCAAAGGCAAAAGGCATTGACATGAAGCCCTTTATTGTGGCACACGACGGTCTTGTGCCGGTTGTGCATCCATCGATGAAAATCGAATCGATTACCATGGACCAGCTTCATGACATTTATACCGGTAAGATTACTAATTGGAAGGAAATCGGCGGGCCAGGCAGGCCGATAACTGCCGTATCAAGAGACACAAGCTCAGGAACATTCGAGGTCTGGGAAGAAAAAGTGATGAAAAAAGATCTCGTGCGCGCGGACGCCCTCATGGTTGCCTCAAACGGCCAGGCAGTTCAGACTGTGGCCAATAATCCATTCGCCATAGGCTATGTAGGCATAGGATACCTGGACAAGACCGTCAAACCTCTGATAGTCAATAATATTAAAGACAGCCCGGAGACAGTAAGAAACGGCACATGGCCTATCGCCAGGCCTCTTTACATGTACACAAAGGGCAAACCCTCTGGAAATATCGCCAAATTCATAGAATTCGTCTTATCTAAAGAGGGACAGGATATTGTCAACGCCGTAAAATTCGTAAGCCTTAAGTAGGCTGGCACTCTAAGGAGATGGAAAATTGAATTTGCACTGGCGGAAACAGGAAAAACTGACAGAGATTATTCTTAAGATAGTTGGCCTGTTTTCCGTGGTAGTGCTTTTACTGATAGCGATTTTCCTCTTTAAAGAGGCCTTTCAGATTTTCTACAAGATAGGGACTCTGAAAGTAATAGGCGGGACTCAATGGTATCCCACTGCCGAAAGGCCGAGCTTTGGGATGCTGCCGCTTATTATGGGCACTATCAGCATAACCATGTTAACGGCCATGTTTGCCGTCCCGCTGGGGCTTGCAACGGCCGTGTATATCGCAGAGATTGCCCCGTACAGAATAAAGGAATTTCTGAAGCCAATCATAGAGATGCTGGCCAGTTTTCCATCTGTGGTCTTTGGTTTTTTTGGTATGGTGGTGATTGCCCCGATACTGACTACATGGCTTTCGCCGCTGCTGTCCGAGAGGCTGCCAAATGTCCTCAGAGGTACAGGCATACCGTTTTTATCAACAATCGTTGCCGATTTATGCTATGATAAACTATTCATATCGTCAGGGCTTAATATGCTTACGGCATCAATGATGCTTACTGCCAAATCGATACCGATTATAGCAAGTATAGCGGAGGACTCTATTGCGGCAGTTCCGAGGACCTTCAGGGAGGCCTCATATGCAATAGGCGCTACGAAATGGGATACTATAAGACATGTTGTAGTCCCATCGTCGCTTTCGGGAATCAGTGTAGCGATTATATTAGGGTTTGCCACGATAGTGGGTGAGACGATGATAGTGTTAATGGCAGCCGGCGGGGCAGCCGTTATTCCCAACTGGATATTCGACGCCGTGAGGCCGATGCCTGCCGCTATTGCCGCTGAGATGGCCGAAGCCCCATACAGAAGTCTGCACTACCACGCGCTGTTTGGGGTTGGGGCGTTATTGTTTTTGTTGAACTTTATGTTAAGTCTCATCTCAGATTTCGTATCAAAGCGTTTCAGAAAGGTGAAATTGGGAGAGAAACTTTGAAAGATAAATCGGGCGATATTAAAAGGGCGTATTTACCGCAGCGTAATAAAGGCGCGTCCCTCAAGGGTAACCTGATCCTTTCCTTTATAAGCGCCCTGGGGTACTCCGGAGCTGTCATATTATTTCTCGTCCTGTCTTTTGTTATATATAACGGCGTGGGCGTGTTAAGCTGGGATTTCATTACAAAGACCCCAACTGCGGCCATGACCGAAGGCGGTATCTTCCCCGCCATATTAGGCAGCGCGCTACTGACGCTCATATGCATGGTAGTGGTACTTCCTATTGGTATTATGACGGCCGTTTTTTTATCTGAATACTCAAAGCCCGGCACAGTGCTGAAGCTCGTTAACATGTCCATATATACGCTTGCGGGGGTGCCGTCAGTCGTTTACGGGCTATTTGGGCTGGCGGTCTTTGTCATTGTGTTTGAGTTTGGGATGAGCCTGCTGGCGGGGTCGCTGACGCTTGCCATAATGGTGCTGCCTTACATAATATCTACCTCTGAGGAGGCGATTAAGGCGGTGCCTCAGAGCTTCAGAGAGGCCTCACTGGCGTGTGGGGCAACGAAACTGCATACGATAATTAAGGTCGTCCTGCCGTTGTCGCTGCCGGGGATTCTGACCGGGGCAATGATTGGCACGGCCAAGGTCTCCGGTGAGACTGCGCCAATAATGTTTACGGCAGCGGCCTTTTTCACGTCAGGGCTTCCAAGGTCATTGTTTGAGCCGGTCATGGCCCTTCCCTATCACATATACGTACTTGCGACGGCGGGTACACATATCGAAAAAACCAGGCCGATTCAATATGGCACCGCGCTGACGCTAATTGTGCTTGTCCTGGGAATGAATCTCGTCGGGATAATCATTCGCGCCAGAGAGAGAAGGAAAAAGGCATGGTAATAAACAGGAGTTATAGATGCCGCTAAAAGATAATGAACTCGTAAAGCTGAAGGATGACATCCATAAAATGGCCGTGTTGGTTGAGGCAGCGGTAGACAATGCCGTTAAGTCACTCATGGACATGGATGCGGTCCTTGCAAAAAAGGTTGCCCGCGACGACCACTTTGTTAACGCAATGGATGTACAAATAGACGAGACATGCATTAGGCTGATTGCCCTGCGCCAGCCGGTTGCGCGTGACCTCAGATTTATAACGACGGCGATGAAGATAACCACAGACCTTGAGCGAATGGCAGACAACGCGGTAAACATTGCAAATCGTGTCATTGAGCTTATAGCGGAGATTGAGGAGTTCGCGCTTGCCGACATTCCACAGATGAGAGACATTGCCCTTGGCATGTTGACCGATGCCGTGGCCTCATTTTTAAGCGGCGATAAAAGGCTTGCCCTTGACGTTATGACAAGAGACCACCTGGTTGACGAGTTAAACGAAAAGGTACTAAACGATCTGATGGAGCTGATGACAAGAGACGCTTCCACGATAATCCCCGCGGCGAAACTCAGCTCAATATCCAGATACTTAGAGAGAATCGGCGACCACGCCACAAACATAGCTGAAATGGTTATCTACATGGTTGAAGGACAGATGGTCAAACACATGAAAGACTATTTATAGAGCAGTAACCAGTGAAAATTTTCTCCAACGGGAAAATTTTGCTTCACACCTTTTGCCTCCTCCATATAAAATAACAAACGCATAAAGAGCGTATGTAGTCGGTACGATATTTGCATGTTAATACTTTTATGATAATATGCCGATTAAATAGTAAACCTTTAAAATGGGGATATGAGCAATGGCTTTCAGCAATATCAGGCAAGAGGCTTTTGAGACAATTGCAAGATTATGTCATTTAATTGACAAATCTATGACGTTTTTGGACAGTTGGGTCTTCTTAACCCCTCCGGCAACGGACGACTTGCCCAAGGCGAAACCACTAAGGAGGATGGGTATGAAAAGATGTGATGCGTGTAGTACTAACCTCGTATTAAAGAATCAGTTCGAAAGTGGTAATATGTTTATCTGCCCAAGCTGCGAGTCGATATTTTTCTTCCCCGTTTATGAAGACCGTTTCAGCGGGTGTTTCGCAAATGCCTTTGCTGAGGTAAAATAATAATATAGATTATCAGGATACGGCTTTATCGGCAGACAGAATTTGTGCCACCTGTTGCACATCCTTGTCGCCTCTGCCGGAGAGGTTAATTATCACAATAGATGATTTCGGCAGCCGCGGGACGAGCTTAATCGCCTCGGCTACTGCGTGTGAAGATTCAAGGGCGGGGATTATGCCTTCAGTTTTTGCAAGGGTTTCAAATGCCCCCAGGGCCTCCGTGTCGGTTGCGTATGTGTAGCTTACTGCCTTAATGTCATGCAGATAGGCGTGTTCCGGGCCAACTGAGGCGTAATCAAGGCCGGCTGATACGGAGTGTGTGCCAAGTACATTGCCTTCGTTGTCTTGAAGCAGGTAGCTCTTAGTGCCTTGCAGGACACCCGGTGAGCCTCCGGCAAAACGCGCGGCGTGCCTGCCTGAGGCGATACCCTCGCCACCGGCCTCAACCCCGATGTACTTTATTTTATTCTTTGAGCGCTTATCCGACAAAAAGGCATGAAAGAGGCCCATGGCATTGCTTCCACCGCCTACGCACGCTATCAGATAATCGGGCAGCCTGCCCTCGGCCCTGAGGATTTGCCGTCTTGCCTCCTTTCCTATTAC
>PEAC01000009.1:0-57716 GCA_002753305.1 Nitrospirae bacterium MYbin6 | reverse complement strand
TATTGATTGAAACTCCCTCACAATGGCAGGATATGGGTGTGGGCCAAAGACCGTCCCCAACACATAGTGTGTTGTGTCTACGTTGGCAGTCCAGTCTCTGAGGGCCTCGTTAATCGCGTCTTTCAGGGTTTGTGAGCCAAGGTGGACTTCTGTAACCTTTGCCCCAAGGAGTTTCATTCTGAAGACATTGAGGGATTGTCTTTTTGCGTCAACGCTGCCCATGTAAATCTCACACTCCAGGCCAAAGAGGGCCGCGGCTGTTGCCGTAGCTACGCCATGCTGCCCGGCGCCGGTCTCGGCAATCAGTCTTTTTTTACCCATTTTCTTAGCCATTAAGGCCTGCCCTACGGCGTTATTTATCTTATGTGCCCCTGTGTGCGCCAGGTCCTCGCGTTTCAGATAGATACGGGCGCCGGATAGTTGGCTGGTTAGTTTTTCCGCAAAATAGAGCGGTGTGGGGCGCCCTATGTAGGTGGCGTTAATCTGCTGTAATTGTGCCTGAAAATCACTGTCTGCCTTAAGGGTTTTAAAGGCAGTCTCCAGCTCCTCAAGGGCTGGTATAAGTGTCTCCGGCACGTATCTGCCGCCATAGTCTCCAAAGTATCCTTTTTTCATAAACCTCTAATTCTTCGGGCGGACGGGCCGCCGGATGTTTTGATGCTATTTCCTGAGGATTCCCTCTAATTGCCTGAACCCGTTTTCCATTACGGATTTAAACTCTTCACGGCTTTTTTTCGATGTATTGAGGAAGTTTTGCAGGGTCTGTTCCGCCCCTTCGTGGATGATTTTTTCGTTTTTTGCTATCTCGGCCAGGACTTTCTCGCTGAGTTCCTGTATTTCATATATGTTGTCCAGGGTTGCGTTGAAGGAAGATTTTATGAAATCTATAAAGCTTGCCAAGTCTGTCTGAACGTCTTTGTCCTCTCCCATGTAGCTGCCTCCTTATGTGGCGCTTGTTATCTGTGGCTGTTCATAGTGCTTGCAGTAATTTCCCACCTGCGGCAATATTGATTATAATAACCTTAATCGATTAAAATGTCAATATTTCGCTATTTCCCAGGAGGTTGCAATGGATGAAACCGTTTTAGACAGGGCAAGGCAGTGGGCTGTCCTTCCCGTGTTTGACGAAGAGACGAGACTGGAGGTTCAACAGCTTATAGACGCCTCCAATATGGGCGAATTGGCGGACAGGTTTTACAGGCAGCTGGAGTTCGGTACGGGTGGCCTTCGCGGGATACTTGGCGCGGGGACAAACAGAATGAATTTCTATACGGTACGAATTGCAACCTGCGGGTTGGCAAGGTATCTGTTGAGTTTGAATAAGGGCAAGGGGATTTCCGTCTGCATTGCCTTTGACTCAAGGCATAACTCCGAGGTTTTTGCAAGAGAGACGGCCCGTGTGTTTGCCGCCAATGGCATTAAGTCATATCTTTTTGACTCTCTCAGGCCGGTGCCTGAGTTGTCCTTTTGCGTACTCTATAAAAAGGCCGCCGCCGGAGTATGTATCACTGCCTCACATAATCCCCCGGAATATAACGGCTATAAGGTATACCTCAGTGACGGAGGGCAAATTACCCCTCCACATGATTTAAACATCATAAGAGAGGTTAACAACATAACGGACATCTCAGGTATACCGGTTATGCCTTTTGAGGATGCCTTATCGAGTGGATTAATTGAACTTGTGGGCAGTGAAATTGACGAGGCATATTTAAATGAAATCCTGAGGCAGTCGATTCGCCCCGTTAGCGGCAACATTATGATTGTCTATACACCCCTGCACGGCGCGGGGTACAGGCTAATCCCCGAGATGCTCAAAAGAAAGGGGTTTACCGCGGGCAACCTCTGCCTCGTAGAAGAGCAGATAGTGCCGGATGGCAGCTTTCCTACTGTGAGAGTGCCTAATCCCGAAGAGAGGGAAACCTTTACAATCGCGCTTCAGTACGCCACAAGGGCAAAAGCAGACATCGTCCTTGCCACCGACCCGGACTGCGACAGGATTGGCGTTGCCGTAAGAGATATAAACTCTGAACTTGTCCTGCTAAATGGCAACCAGGTGGGGGCGCTGCTTACGGACTATATCTTGGCCGGCCTCTCAGATGCCGGTCTGTTACAGAGAAACAGGGCGTCGGTTGTGAAGACAATTGTCACCACGGATTTGATTAAAGAAATATGCGATGATTATTCAGTCCGGTGCGTAGAGCTTCTGACGGGGTTTAAGTACATTGGACAGTGGATTAAGGACAACCCCGACAGGGATTTCATCTTTGGGGCTGAGGAGTCATATGGCTACTTGCGCGGCACATACGCGCGGGACAAGGATGCCGTCCTTGCGGCTGGTCTGATATGTGAGATGGCCTCGTATTATAAATCGCTTGGGTCGTCTCTTTACGAGAGGCTCCAGTCTATTTACAGCAAGTATGGTTATTATCATGAATCACTCGTCTCTGCCACAATGAAAGGGCAAGAGGGGCATGAGAGTATTGCCATGATTATGGACGCGCTAAGGACTGACCCGCAAAATGCGCTTGGTGGACTACAAATTCAGGAAGTCAAAGACTATAAAGCCGGCCTCTCAGGCCTTCCACCGTCAAACGTGCTGTCGTTTATTTTCTCTGACGGCTCTAAGGCCATTGCCAGGCCTTCGGGGACGGAGCCAAAAATCAAGTATTACTTCATGGTAAAAGGCGCTACATGGGCAATCGCAGAAAAAAGGATCGTAGAGCTTCAGAAAGCGTTTCGCCTGACTTTACCACCATGACTAATTATGTCTTAGCTGATATTTCTTTCTTTGCCTTTTTGAGGATCTCCAATAATTCATCTAATATAGCAGGCGGTATCGAAACACCCCGTCGTGTCGATTTAGGATTTCCTTTTGCGTCGTAGGCATATGTCCTGATATCGACATGCCCTTTTGCGTCTATATGAACTCTCAGGTCTTCATCGGCGTTTAAGGTTATAGTTTCAGTTTTCACCTGACCGTCCCCCTTTTAAGTATCTTGTCAGCGATCATTCGCTACAATGGTTACGAATTAATGTGTCATCAACGCTATAGATTAACACAGATTGACTAAAAAAATAAACAGGTTTATTATGGCGGAGGGGGTGGGATTCGAACCCACGGTAGAGTTGCCCCTACAACGATTTTCAAGACCGTCGCTTTCAACCGCTCAGCCACCCCTCCCTTTTAAGGCTTCGGAGTATAGCTATATGTAACTATAACATATTTCTGCCACTGTGAAACAGTAGCTTAACGGCATGGCGTATTATTTTTCCTTATCTTGCCCAGTTGGCGGTGGTGCGGAGGGGTTGCCGCCTTTTGGGGGGCTGTATCCGGGCATCAGATCGTTCTTTTCATCAGCGAGCATTTTTTGCAGGCCCTTGAGTTTATCTTTGAAGGCCTCTGTCATAGTAGCCGCTTCAGCTAAACTCTTTACCACGCGGGGGGTAATTATTACCATAAGCTCCGTTCTGTTGTGTTCCTTGCTTTTATAGCCGAAAAGTCCGCCTATTATCGGAATCTTGCTCAGAAATGGTATGCCTTGGGCGACGTTCGTAATTTTATCCTGAATCAGCCCTCCAATGGCAATACTTGAACCGTCTTGTACTACGAGGTTGGTGGTTACAGTTCTGACATTAATCGTGGGTGAGTCGACACCGGGTGTTGTCAGCGTCTCGCTTACGTCTGAGACCTCCTGAGTTATGTCGAGCTTGACGAGGCCGCTGTCATTTATCTGCGGCTTTACCTTGAGGATTACGCCAGTATCCTGATATTGATACTGGCGTTGTATGTTTGTCGTGCCGGTGACGTTGGTATCGGAGGTTACTATTGGAACCTTTTCGCCTACCTGGATTTTTGCCTCGTTATTGTCTGAAACCAGGATATTTGGGCTTGACAGGACACTGATTTCGGTTTCTGTCGACAGGGCCTGAATCATGGCCGACAACAGCCCCGCGCCATTGAATACGGCATACGAAATCCCCGATGTGGTCGAAAACAACGGTGAGGTAAGTCCTATTTTATCTCCCACTTCCACCATTGTGGCACCTGTGTATTTGTGATTATTTACTGTTATGTTATTGGCCAAAAACCACTGTAAGCCATATTTCAATGCATCGGTTAGTTTAACCTCAACGACAAGGGCCTCTATTAACACCTGCCTGGGAACCGCGTCGAGCTTCTTTATCAGTTCCTCTATGTATAGATAGTCCTTCGGCAGGGCCATGATAATCAGCGCGTTTAGCTTGTCGTCATAGTAGATTTTCGTATCGGGCGAGACGAGAATAGAGCTTGATACGTTTATGGCGCTTGCGGAGGCGGAGGATGAAGAGGATTTTTTCGTGTCCTTTTTATCTTTGTCGTCCGTCTTAGTGGTTGACGTTGTCAACGATGAAGTTGGCGTCGTTGATTTTGTGGATGTGGACTTGTCAGTGGTGGTAAGGCCGGAGGTCTTATCCTGAGAAGACTTAGAGGTCCCCGAATCCGTAAATATCTGTGAGAGAATTGACATGATATGCTCGGCCTGGCTGTTTTGCAGGGAATACACATAGACCCTGGGCTTGGCGCCTTCAAATACGTTATCTATGATCTCCACCCATTTCTTAAAATGTTTGAGATACTGCTCGTCGGGGGCAACCACCAGGATGGCGTTTAATCTCTCAATTGGCAGATATTTCATTTTTAAACTGTCCTTGGTGGTGGCGGTAAAGAGGGGAAAGGTGTTTTTCAGGTCATCAATGGCATCTTTAATGCTGAGATTTTTAAACACGAACAATTCCACCTTCACGTCTTTGAACGCATCGTCGTCGAATATGTTGATTATTTGCAGGAGGCGTTGCATGTTTTCGTCTGTGTCTGAGATAATCAGGCAGTTCTTGCCGGGGACTTCTTTAATAACCGCGCCGGTGGATAGAAAGGGCGTGAGAATTTCTACCATCTCCTTGGAGCTCATAAAGTTCAGAGGCACTATTTGAATTATCGAAAATCCCCTGGGTGTGGCGCTTTTCACATCCTTTCCATATCTGACCCCGACGGGTTCTTTAGTTATATCTGCAAGGGGGATAATCCTGTAGAGGCTGTTTTCCTCCATAATACTGACACTGTTAAGCCTGAAAATTGTCGACATAATGGGTAGAACATCGCTGCTGGAGATTGGCCGTACGGTCTTAAAGGTAATTCTGCCCTTAACGCGCGGGTCGATTAAGTAGTTCACCTTGAGGATTTCACCAAAAACCGTGTGTGCGATTTCAAAGATATCGGCGTCATCAAAGGCAAGGCTGACGTTATTTGGGCCTGAGTGTTGAACCAACGGCATTGAGGCCTTAGGCTGTGGCGATGGAGTTGGCATAGCCACAGGGGTTTTATTATCTGATACCTTTGATGCGGGTTTGTCGGGGGCTGGTGTTGCAGCGGGCACACCTTTACCCGGTGGTGCCAACATAGGTGGCGGTGGCGGTGGCGGTGGAAATATTAACGACATATTGTCCATTCCAGGCGGCATTGGCAGAGGCGATGGTGGATTAGGCAATTGAAGCCCACGCGGGACGTTCTGAACTGCCGCTGGAGCAACATTAGATGGCGGCGCAATGCCGGTTGGTTGTCCCTGGGGTTGTTGCTGCCCTTGCGATTGAGAAAGTAACGACAGTACCAGGGCTGCCGTAATTAACGCCGTTACTATGTATTTCCTGCCTTTTTGAGTTCTTATCATACTGGTCGAGTCCTAGACAATACACTTAATTGCGCACAATTATCAAGTGGCTGAAATAGATTTTTCAGAAGCTGTTTTTTGAAATCAATATTTACTATCCTTTATGTTCGGGCCTTTTACTATATGATAGTGTTTTTTTATGGCCTTAACGAGCCCCGGTATCAGCCTTTGTGTTATTAAGCTGCGTTGCAGTAAAAACACCACGGGCTTAGAGGCAAGCAATCTTATCAACATGCGGGGGAGGCGGAGTTTGAGCATTACCAGCAGGAGCGTTGTATAGTGAATCCTGTTTTGCCTGTGCCAGTGCCATGTCTTAAGCTGGTAGTCCGTGGATGTATCGAGAATGTTTTCTTTGACGGCCCTGTTACAGAGCGCCGTTGAGTTATAGAAAACCAGGGAGCTGATTCCTAATATAGTGTTCTTTGGCATGTTGTCCAATAAATAATGTATCGTATATAAGGTATCCTCAGCCTTTTCCCAGGGGTTGTCTACGATTAAATCGACGATTAGCGGAAACCCGGGGTGCTTTTCGGTGAAGTACTTCAATACCTCGTCGATGTTTCTGTTAATGGCCGTTCGGCGGTAGATCTCCTCCGTGTTGGGTGCGCGGCTTTGCAGCCCTACCTGGCATGCCGTCATCCCACATTCAATAAGATGTGTGATAAGCTCGTCCGTAAAATAGACAGGTGCGAAAAAACACTTAAATGTCAACCCGTACTTCTTAAAGAGACTTGCCGTCTGCCGAATGTCTCTCCTTGCTATAAAGGAATCGTCCTCGATAAAAAGCTCCGTAACGTAGGGGAATTTCTCTTTTACCCAGAGAATCTCCTCCTCTATGAGCTCTATTGTCCTGAAGCGTACCTTTGGGGCCTGGACTTTTTTCAATATATTGTTGGCGCAGTATGTGCAGTTATCGGGGCAGCCGCGCGCAGTCTCCATTCTGTATATGTAAATGGGTTCCTTTGTGCTGGAGTCGGGCCAGAAGGACATGAATGGTTTATAATCGTCCAATGATTTAAAAGATAGTATTTCATCTGAGTGTTCGACGTAAACATAGTGCCCCTCTGGACCGTAGTCTGGAAGGGGCAATGTGGAAATATCATGTATATACGCAAGTTTCGGATAGCTTGCGCCGTGGAAATAAATATTGTCAATAGCCCCCGGCATAGTACCCGCGTCAAGCTGCCGGACAAGTTCAAGCATCGCGTCTTCACCGTCTCCGATGCAGACCGCGTCGGCGTACTGTAGGGCCTTTTCAGGGTTCAATGTCGGAAACACCCCGCCCAGTATGATGAAATTATCCTCCCGTTTGAGTGCCTTTGTTAACTGCGCACCTGCCTGCATGTAGTTATCCATAAGGGTGATGCCGACTACGGCAGAGTCCGCTGTCATGGCCTTAAGGCGCTCAAGCAGGCTCTCAGGGTATTTAATATGGCAAAATGGCGATATATTCCATCCCGATTCGGTAGAGGGCATGGGCAGGAATATCATTCGGGTGTTAAACCCTGCGTTTTTCAGTACGGATGATATTGTCCTGAGGCCAGAGTTATAGAGGGATCCGTATGGTGATATAAGGCTTATCTGCAAGATACCCTCCTTCGCTGCAATATAACTATTCCTGGCACATGTTCATTAATAGTATATTATACAAATTCCGGCCCGTAAATTACATGGGTTGCCGTGTTAAATCCCGATGGCAAGGGCCTTTTCCCGTATCAGTTTTATTTTGTCTCTGATAGTGGCGGCTCGTTCGAAATCAAGTTTCCTTGCGGCCTCCTTCATCTGTGTCTCAAGATCGTTCAGCTTGTTTTCATCGAATATGTCAAGGATTTCAATCTCATCCGGCGCCGGGACTGTCCAGTAATCGGCCTCATATATGGTAGCGAGGATGTTTTTAATGTTGTTAATAATGGTCTGTGGGGTTATTCCCATTTCTTCGTTATATTGGAGCTGTTTTTTACGGCGGCGTGTGGTCTCGTCCATTGCGCGCTGCATGGAGCCGGTTATTTTGTCAGCGTAGAGCAGCACCTTGCTGTTAACGTTTCTGGCCCCGCGGCCCGCCGTTTGTATCAGGGACTTTTCAGAGCGTAAAAACCCCTCCTTATCGGCGTCGAATATGGCCACAAGGGAGACCTCCGGCAAGTCCAGCCCCTCTCTGAGCAGATTGACCCCGACGAGGCAGTCAAAGACACCCATGCGCAGGTCCTGGAGGATTTTCACCCGGTCAAGTGTGTCAATGTCAGAGTGCAGGTAGCGTGTCCTTATTCCCAGTTCATTATAGTACTCCGAGAGGTCTTCAGCCATTTTCTTTGTCAGCGTGGTGACAAGGACGCGCTCTTTTCTGTCGGTTGCGAGGCGGATTTCTCTGATTAAATCGTCGACCTGGCCGCTGACCGGGCGGACAAACATTTCCGGGTCCAACAGCCCTGTAGGCCTGATGATTTGCTCGACGATGTTTGTGCCTGCCTTGTCAAGTTCGTATTTGCCCGGCGTGGCCGAGACGTATATGGCCGTCTTTACGCGCTCCTCGAACTCGGTAAATCTTAATGGCCTGTTATCCAGGGCCGAGGGGAGCCTGAAGCCGTAGTCTATCAGGGTTTGTTTCCTGGCCTTGTCGCCCTCATACATGCCGCCAATTTGTGGCACGGTTACGTGGGATTCGTCTATGACAATCAGCATGTCATCGGGGAAGTAGTTGATTAGTGTATATGGAGGCTCCCCGGGCGCCCTGCCGCTGAGGTGGCGCGAGTAGTTTTCTATCCCATTGCAAAAGCCGAACTCCTTCAGCATCTCAAGGTCAAACATGGTGCGCTGTTCGATTCTCTGTGCCTCAACGGGTTTGCCCTGTCTCAGAAAATGCTCGACCTGTGCGCGCATTTCCCGTTTAATCCCGGCGAGGGCGGCATCAATTCTGTCTCTTGGCGTTATCCAGTGGGAACGGGGATATATGGCAGCCGTCTTCAGGCGCCTTAGCCTCTGCCCCGTAATGTGGTCAAACTCATAGATGGCGTCGATGGAGTCGCCAAAATACTCAATCCTGATCCCCTTATCCATAGAAAAGGCCGGAAATACCTCGACCATGTCGCCGCGCACCCTGATGGAGCCGCGCTTGAACTCCTTCTCTCTGCGCTCATACTGAAGCACTGAGAGCCGCTCAAGAAGCTCATCTCTTCTTATCGTGTCTCCTTCTTTAATCACAAGGTGCATGCCCATGTAGTCCTCCGGTGAGCCGATGCCGTAGATACACGATACGGAGGCCACTACTATGGTATCGCGCCGCTCGAGGACGGCCATTGTGGCCGAGTGTCTGAGTCTGTCGATGTCCTCGTTTATCATGGAGTCTTTTGCGATGTATGTGTCGGTCTTGGGGATATAGGCCTCCGGTTGATAATAGTCATAGTAGCTGACAAAGTACTCGACGGCGTTTTGTGGAAACAGCTCTCTGAACTCGCCATAGAGCTGGGCCGCGAGGGTCTTGTTATGCGCGATAACGAGAGTAGGGATCCCTAAGTTAGCGACGACATTGGCTATTGTAAAGGTCTTACCCGAACCTGTAACCCCCAAGAGTACCTGATGCCTGGTATCTCTGGCGCCCGTGGTGAGGCTGGCGATAGCCTCTGGCTGGTCTCCCTTAGGTGTAAAGCCGGTTGTGAGTTTGAAATCCATATATACCCGATGCCCTCTGTAATTATACCTTAAACAAAGGAGTAAGTGGTATCACGTATGCCAATTTTGAGGCATTACATTCACAATCCATAATATATATAATAATTTTGCGGATTTGTAATTTTTATTTGATTATTACTTAAGTTTATGCTATAATGCCAGCTGAATGATATCGTTTGAAAAACGATTTTATGATAACATAAGGGAAGGCAGGATAACCTTAGCCTTCAGACACTGGGATACGCTGCGCGTGTTGCGGGGGAAAATCTATCGCTCTCACAATATCGGCCTCTTGCGGATTATCGATGTTGATTTCAAGAAAATCCAGAATATCACAATGGATGAGATAAAGCGGTGTGGTTTTGAGACTATTGAGGAGTTCAATATAGATTTCAGCTTACACGCGGAGACAGAGGTAGATTTAGAGAGGGACAGGGCCGTTAAGATTGAGTTTGAGTACATCGGCGAGGACATAGAAAACTACAAAAAGTCGATGGGAAACGTAAAGGACTCGGAGATATTTAACATCAAAGAGCAACTGCTCGTCCTGGAGCAAAAGAACCAGGCCCCGTGGATACGCAAGACACTTCAAATCCTGAAAGACCAGGGGTATATCCTGTCGAAGGACCTTGAGCCTGAGATCGATATCCCTTCGGATACGATAAAGACCTTTATGAGAAACCTCAAGGCCCTGCACCTGATCTCTACAAATACGAGAAAGGGTTACTCGATAACCCCGTTAGGCTCGAAACTCCTTCGCCACCTGTGCAGTAAAGACGATGATCTATAAGACTTATCGATTAAAATTGCATTTTATAAAAACTCCCTTTCACATCCCTGATTAAATCATGCACAGCCGGCTAAGCTGCTCCAACGGAAAATAATAATGGCGGATTCGGCACATAAAGTAGGCCGTTATGAGATTATCGGAAAACTTGGGGAAGGTTCAATGGGTATGGTTCTCAAGGCACGGGATACAATAATTGATCGAATTGTGGCAATCAAGACAGTAAAGATGGACAGTAACGGCCTCACGCCTATAGAGCACAATATGATAAAACAGTTTTGCAACGAGGCAAAAATTGCCGGGCGTCTGAGCCATCCAAACATTGCAGTCATCCATGATGTTGGCGAAGAGAACAATTCATTTTATCTTGTCTTTGAGTACGTAAAGGGGGTAACGCTTAAGGATTTAATCGTAAAAGGCTCCAGGCTCCTGATAAACGATAAGATTACACTACTGGTACTCCTGGCGCGCACGCTGCACTATGCCCATCAGCACGGCGTCATACACAGGGACATCAAACCGGCAAACATAATGGTACTGGACGATATGCAGATAAAGGTCATGGATTTTGGAATAGCCGTACTCGACTCTCAGGCAAATAAGCATGATGACACTCAGGGGGTCTTTACCGGGACGCCTTATTATATGTCCCCGGAGCTGGTAAAGGAGGAGGAGATAGACAAGCTTACCGATGTGTTTTCGCTAGGGGTGCTATCGTATGAGTTTCTCACTGGAAGGAAGCCGTTTACGGGTGAGAACTTTAAGGAACTGTTTGACAACATAGTATACAAAGACCCGGAATTGCCCAACAGCATCGACCCCTCATTAAACGAGACAATAGGCTCATACGTCATGAAAACGCTTGAGAAAGACAAAAAGAAGCGTTTTCAGTCGGCCGGTGAATTTGCAGACGCGCTGGAGTTTTATTTAGAGGCCCGCAGCAGGCACAAAACTGCGGCCACCCCGCAGGCCGCTGATTTTAACAAATTGGAACTGATAAAAATGCTTCAGGGCAGGTATATATTCTTTTCCGATTTCACGGAAACGGAGATGTTGAAGCTGTTTTCATTAAGCGGTAAAAAGATATACAGAAAGGGCGCTGTGATTTTCAAAGAGGCCACGATAGACGATAAGATGTATATAATAATAGCCGGGCAGGTTAAACTCTTGAAGAAATCAGCCGGTGCCAGCAAGGTGACGCCGCTTAAGGAGTTAAAAAGCGGCGACTGCTTCGGAGAATTAGGGTTTCTAAATAACTCACCGCGCTACGCCTCGGCAGTTACAGATATTGACACGGTCTGTATCTCTATCAGCGACACTGTGTTAAGGAAAACCGAACCGTATCTCTGTCTGAAACTCTACAAGAGTCTCAGCGTAATGCTCTCGGAGCGCATCCACCATAGCGATGAAAGGATCTGTGAGCTGGCGCTTGAGGTAGAGGCACTGAAGGCCAGGCTACAGCCCTCACTACCAGCCGGTTAACGCTGTGGAGGCGGCTTTCTTTTCTTATAGACGACCAGCTTTGTTATCTCCTTAGATGTGAAAGAATCGTGAATATCAGGGTCAGGGATACTTCCGCATTTGAATGAATTGTGGAGATTGACGAGATGTTTTACATCTTTGGAGAGGTATTGCGGCGTTGGCCATCCACTTTTTTGCGGGTTATGGACGTATAAATCAACCGGCTCATAAAATGTCTCAATGTCTTTAATGGTGTCGTTAAAGAACCAGTCAGTCCCACCTGAGAAGCCCTCGGAGAATATCCAATCCGGCATCTCTGCCATAGCTTTTAGGCAGCCTCCTTTTGAGTCTATCTGTTTTATATCCAGGTAATAAGTCAGGGCAATTGCCGAGTCATAAAGCCTGCTTGTTGACTGAGGCACGCAGTAGGAGTCTCCCTGTGCGGCATTTATCTTAAAAAAATTCACTACGTCTTTCAGCCTGTCCGTATGTGGCCGGGTGATTTCAGAGATATAATTCACTATAGGCATGCGCGCACTATGGATTATCAGCGGCATCCATGACGGGTTAAGCAACTTCATGGGATAAACACTAATGTAAGAGAGGATATTTGTCGCGCACAGAAGTAAGACAATTATGGCACGAAGCGCCGCGGACTTAACGAATCTTACCAATATCACTGAAACTAGTAATATTAAAACCGGTATAAGTGCCATAAAATAGCGCTGGAAAATCCCTGGTGGGATTAACAGGACGGCTAAATGCGTGGGGACGCTAATCCAGAGAAACAGCGTTATATCGTCCCTGCTATCCTCAAACCTGGCGGTCTTCACGCGATAAAACACAAGGGGAATCAAGAGTAGAAATAACGGTATTACGTGAAAGTGAATCTCCACAAGATAGCGTATCAATTTATGAAAAATGTTGTCGCCCCCGATGTAGGAGGCCTGATTCCACATTTGGGAATATAAAATCCACGGCAGGGCAACGGCAAAAAAACACAAAAAAGCTGCGGTGGCATGGCGCAGGATTCGGGGATAGCGACCCCTTGCGGCAATGGCAAAAATCCCGATGGACAACAAATTTGCCAGTGTAATGATGTAGTTTGAGTAGAACTGAACGCTCAGGGAGATAGCAATCTGTGAAATCCCCTTTTTGATTTCCCCGCGCAGGAGACAATAAACCGCATAGATAAGCCAAATCTGCGAAAAAATAATAATCGAATAATACCGGCACTGCCGGGTGTGCAGAATAACTATTTCCGAGGAGACGAAAAGTACCAGCCCTATGAAGGCAATCTCGTGGTCTTTATAAATTCTGATTGAGGCGTATAAGAAAAATACTACGGCGGCAAAGCCGATTAAGGCAAATGGCAGCCGTCCGGCAACCGTGTTCTGTCCCAGCAGGGCGATTGAACCGGCGGCCAGGTATTTCTCAAGCCACGGCGACCATGTCCAGACCATTGATGCGTTTGCATCGGTTGATGGACCGTAGTAGCTGATGGTGTTTTTACCGTCGAATACCTTTGGGACTCCGTATTTGATTGTGTTAACGGCAAGCAGGGCAGTCTCTGCCTCGTCATTCCAAAATAGGCGGTCTCCAAGATTATAAAAAAACAGGAACCCTGACAGCGCAATTAATAATACATATGATGTATATGTTATTGGTCTTATCATTTATTTTCCGATGTGTCTATATTATGCTACCACAATACTTGGCAGATATAATACTCCACAAGAACTGGACAGAGCAATAAAAAGGCAAAGGTAGCCATTGAGGCTGTAAGGGCAGAGCAGACAATAGGACAGCTTGCAAGTATATACGGGGTACATCCGAATCAAATTTTTTGTCTTGACAATGGGGAGGGGTATAGTTTTATGGTAATATAACAAACACAGAAAATGGAGGACAAAAAATGAGAATAAGACATATTTTAATACTGAGAGATAAACGCGGCTTTACGCTTATAGAGCTATTGGTGGTAATGCTGATACTGGGGCTTCTGGCGGCACTGGTTGCGCCGCGCGTATTTAGTAAGGTTGGAAAGAGCAAACATGCGGCAGCCAAGGCTCAGATAGAGCTGCTTGGCCAGGCCCTCGAGCAGTTCAAGGTAGACACGGGCCGCTTTCCCTCGTCAGAGGAGGGCCTTGACGTGCTGCAGAAAAACCCCGGAACTGACGGCTGGGACGGCCCTTATTTAAAGAAAAAAATACCGCTTGACCCCTGGAAACGCCCATACCACTATAACTACCCCGGCAAACACAGCGACTATGATCTCTACACATTCGGGGCCGATGGGGCAGAGGGTGGCGAAGGCGAAAACAAAGACGTTATGAGCTGGGAATAGCGCACAACTAATATATTGCAAAATTGACGGTGTGGGCATTGCTATAATCACATTGATTGTATATAATACGGGAAACGAGTTGCCATGGACCTTTTGAGCCTGTAAATCTAAAACCTGGGGGGAATGCGTGAAAAAGCTTGATATAGAATTACTGGCAGGCATTTTTTTAATCATAGGGTTTGCAGCGCTGGCATATCTGTCCATGCAGCTTGGAAATGTAAGGATATTTGGTGAAAAAGGTTATACGATACACGCGCGGTTCAACAAAATCGGAGGCCTTAAGCGCGGCGCGCCGGTTGAAATAGCAGGGGTTGAGATTGGAAAGGTACGGGAGATCGCTCTTGAGGGCGACACCTACCAGGCCGAGGTGGCGATGTCGATAAACACGGCCATAAAGTTGCAGAAGGATACGATAGCGTCGGTAAAGACAAAGGGGTTGTTGGGCGAGAAATATGTCCAACTGTCACCTGGGGCGTCGGAGCCGCATTTAAAAGAAGGCGATAAACTAAGAGAAACCGAATCGGCCGTCGATATAGAAGAATTAATCTCTAAATATGCCTTTGGCAATGTTAAGTAGCCATTGAGATAGTATCTGAAGTCCTTACGCGTCGGCCTTTGGTAGAATTATATCAAATCTAACGCCGTTTTCGATGTTTTGCGCGGTTACCGTGCCTCCAAGTTTGCTGACATGCGCCCTGACCTGAAACAGCCCGATGCCGCTGCCACCGGTCTTTGTCGAATAAAACGGCTCGAATATCCTTTCCATGTCCGCAATATGGCTTCCCGTGTCGATGGCCATGACCCTTATCTTGTCTGGCTCGTCTATTATCTCAATCGCTAAATCCAATTCCTCGTCGAGGAATTTGTCGTACATGTTCTTGATTAAGTTGTCGAAGATCAAAAAAATCGTCCCCTCGTTGGCATAAACAGATCCTTCTCCGGCGATTTTACATTTTAAATGGTACAGGCTTATCAGTTTTTCGATAACGTCTTTGATATTTATATTTTTTATAACGGCCGGCGTGTCCGAGGGCCTGAGATTTAGTGTGTTTATAATCTTATTCGCCTTTAACATCAGCGGGGAGTAGGAGTCCTTCAGATATCTCACATATCTGAGTTCGTCCGCCTCGTCTTTCAGGTTTTGGAGGTTATAGTAAGAGGTCTGGATAAACTGGGCTATGTTCTTTATGTCATGCTGCACGAAGACCTGAACCCTTAAGACGTTTGTGAAGGTATCGTTGAGCATCCTGATTTTCATAAGAACATCTGTTTCTATGGTTAAAAAAATATAATCAAGGACTAAGGCATAGAGTGTCTTCAACCCGCCCCTGCAAAAATATGGCACCATCGTAAATGACAACCGCAGGTCGCCGTCGTCATATGATTTGAAGATAAAGGGGTCCGTGCATGAGAGATCTCTCCTGTGATTCGTCCCGGCGTATGAGATATGGTAGGCGAAGTCTTTAACAAATATTTTTTTCAGACAAGAGGAAATCTCCGATAAAAACATATTTGTGTCATAGCGCGCACGGGCATTTACCTCAGATAGCTCAAGGATAACCTTTGTGAATCTGTCTCTTAGCAGCGTATTCAGATAGTATGTGACACACGCCGCAGCACTTGCCGCCAGTACCGCTACGGCCAACAATACTGCGGAGTTTCCCTTAAACGGCATTCCTCATTATTTTCCATCCGAATTTTTTAATGAAATAGTACAGGTTCTCCCGCCTAATGCCGATTATCTTGGCAGACTTGTAGATATTGTAATTGTTCTCAAGGAGTACCTTACGGATTAATTTCCTCTCAGCCTCCTCCCTGATTGACTGGAGTCCGTCGCCAAGCTTTACGTTAACGGAAATCTGCTTTACTCCTTCATCGTTGATTTTCTGCTCAGACTTCTTAAAAAGGATTGCCCTTTCGATTGCATAAATCAGTTTCTCTGTGTTGACGGGCTTAGTTATGTAGTCAAAAACTCCGCGCCTTATCGAAGCCGCCGTTATGTCTTCGTTGTCATGGCCGGTGAGGACAATTATCTTGGCCTCGGAGTTCTCAATGACATAGTCGATAATCTTCAGCCCCTCATCAGGCGTGTTCGCGGCAGGGGGAAGCCCAAGGTCTAAGACCACCACCGAAATGTCTGCATCTTTGAACGTGCGAACGGCCTCTCTTTTGTTTTGTGCCTCGTACACGGTATAGTATTTCTCGACGGCAAAGCAAACCTGCTTTCGCAGCGCGGTGTCGTCCTCTACGATGAGTACTTTGTGGGATTCTTCTCTATTGTTTATTACGGCATTAGCCGCATTATCCGTCATTGAGTTATTCTCTGCCATTTTCATCCACCATCCTCAGCACTGTACTTTTCGTGCCAACTCCATATTGTTGGTTTATCCATTTCACAGCCACCACAGTTTACAGGGTGTTATTTAAAGTATAGCATATTTTAGCTAATAAAGCACATATTTTTTGAGAGGTACGCATCGCAGAATATTTTTTAACGTCCACTCAATAATTGCCTCTTACGCTCAAACAATAAAATGCCGGCGGCAACGGAGACATTTAACGATTGGATTTTCCCAAACAATGGGATTTTCACTGCCATATCACATAGCAGCCTGACAGTTCTTCTCAAGCCCCGCCCCTCGGAGCCTAAGACAAAGGCCACGGAGGCAGTTAAGTCCGCCTCCCAGAGGGCTGCCCCAGTGTCCGAGTCTGCGCCGCAAATCACCACGCCCTTTTCTTTTAGTAATCCTATGGCGTTCTTTATATTTGTTACAACACACAGTGGCACGCTGCCCGCGGCCCCGCACGAGGTCTTCTCGACAACGCCGGTTATTCCCGCATTACGCCGGGACTGAAATATTACTCCATTCACGCCGGCACACTCGGCCGTTCTGAGTATAGCGCCAAAATTTCTTGGGTCCTCTATTTCGTCCAGCACAACGAACGCTGACCTGGACGGAGCCTGCAAGAATAGCTCCTCAGCACTCAGAAAATTCCTCCTCTCTATCTGCGCACATACGCCCTGATGGGTAACATTTCCGAACCTGTCAAAATAGTTTTTGGCGACAATATTTACGGGTACTGATTTTACGGCGGCTTCATCGGTAAGTTTTTTTAAATTTCTATTGGTTTTTTCTACACATACGACAGAAACACAGCTTTTTTCGGAGTGCAGGGCCTCAATGACCGGATTAACTCCATAAATCCAGTTGCCGGTGTGCGGCGTTATCTTTGATGCCGGCAAGCTAGAATCCGGGAAACACCTTAAGCTCTAAGGACTTCTTGTCCTTCAGCTCACAAGATGCAGACAGTATCCCGCCCTCGACATAGTTCAGCTTAAACTGGCCGTATCCGTGGTACACAAGG
This sequence comes from Nitrospirae bacterium MYbin6, assembly GCA_002753305.1. Taxonomy (GTDB): domain Bacteria; phylum Nitrospirota; class Thermodesulfovibrionia; order Thermodesulfovibrionales; family Magnetobacteriaceae; genus Magnetominusculus. Next base: position 40,381 of record PEAC01000009.1, on the reverse strand, counting down.
CCCTTTGCATCGGCCGGACAGCCGTGTTCGCAGCCCGCAACACCCTTAATCATCCTTGCAAGCAGGCCTTTGATGTCATGGCTTGACAAATCTGCGCCCATTTCACTGCCGAAGCTGGAAATCTCTTTCACCACAGAGGGCATATCCACCTTATACGGGTTTGCTATGTCTATCGACAGGGATTTGCCGTTGATGCTTACGTCTATTTCCATACGATTCACCTCCTGTAACAGTCTCCTGGCATTGCACAGGCATCCTGATAAATAATAATTAATCTGCCCTTGGCTGGTCAAGCTAATAATAGATACCGGGGTATCAGTGTTTATGTTTCTGATTATCTGGAGCTTCGTACTTGCAGGAATACCTTTGCCTCGTCAACCTTCGCCGGCAAACACGACAGCAGCTCGACCTCGTCCACCTTGTGGAGGTTAAGCCTGTTCCAGTCCTGCTCGTCCGGCCCTGTTGGAAGTGCAAGTCCGATATTATCGCTGAAACCGTTTGACTTACAGTAAATATTGGAAATATACACGGTGGCCGGCAAAGGAGAAGTCTCCTCTTTGATTGTCTTATCGTGGTGATGGCGAATCGAATTAATAAGGTCACCGGGCAGTGCCCATTTCTCCGCTATCAGCGCGCCAACTTCCGCGTGGTCCATTGTGAATATTTTTTTCTCCTTGTGAATCAACTTGTCAAATGTCTCTATTTTTTTCGCCATAGAGAAATAATCCCGGGGGAAATGCTTAATCAAAAATATCTTCCCTATGTCGTGAATCAACCCCGCGATAAAATATTCCTCCTGTTTAACAGGGTCTTTTACAATTCTTTTTGCTATCAGCTTGGAGGAAATAGCGCAGGCCAGGCTATGTTCCCAAAACTTATCGACATTAAATAAGGCCCCTTTGGCAGGATTAAACGAAGACAAGACCTCGGCGCTTAAGGCAAGGTTTTTTATCGTATTCATACCCAATAAAATTATAGCCCTGTTTATTGAGGTAACCTCCTGGGGCATCCCAAAATATGCGGAGTTCACCAGATTGAGCACCTTAGCGGTAAGGGCAGGGTCCAGCTTAATCGCCTGCACAAGGTCAACCGCAGATGACGTGTCACTGCTGGTCAGGGCCACGATTTTCGCTATTGTTGGAGAAAGCGCCGGCACTTTCTCAATGTACGACATAATTATTCTCTTCATATCTGGTTATAATAACATACGGCAATAATAAATTTGTACAATTCTTAAGCTAATTATATAATCGCATACCGAGGCTCGGGCGCTTATAAAAACCGATGGCTTACAATGGCAATCGCGCCCTATCGTGGTTTTATCTTTAAGAACTTTCTTTTTCCAACCTTTAAAATGTACTGCCCTGCCGGGAGCTTTTCGTCCTGGGCACTTACCGTGCGGCCATCTATTTTAACGCCTCCCTGGTTTATCAGCCGGATTGCCTGCCCGGTACTTTCACAGAGATTGGTGTCTTTTAGTATCCTGGGCAGCCATACATCGGGCTCTGTCCATTCGTATGAGTACTCGGCTATGTCGTCCGGGGTTTCTTTTGACTTAAACATTAAATCAAACTCGTCTTTTGCCTTTTTTGCGGCCTCTGTGCCGTGGTATCTTTGGGCAAGCTCAGAGGCCAGGTCTTCTTTTGCCGCCTTAGGGTGAATAGTGCCTTCTTTGAGCCCCATGCGCAGCGCTGATAGTTCATCTATTGTCTTGTGGCTTAACAGTTCATAATATCTCATCATCAGCTCGTCGGTGATGGACATCAATTTGCCGTAGATCTCCTTGGCCGGTTCATTGATGCCGACATAGTTTCCAAGGCTCTTAGACATCTTGTTAACACCGTCAAGGCCCTCCAGCAGCGGCATCATCAGGACGGTTTGCTCAGGGATGCCGTATTTCCTCTGGAGCGTTCTCCCCATTAAGAGATTAAACCTCTGGTCTGTGCCTCCGAGTTCGACGTCGGCCTTTAGTGCGACGGAGTCGTAGCCCTGGAAGAGCGGGTAGTAGAACTCTAATAAAGATATGGGGTTATGTGTCTCGAAGCGTTTTTTGAAATCGTCACGCTCGAGCACTCCGGCTACCGTCAGCAGTGCCCCAAGGGCTGCTACCTCATGGGCAGACATCTTTGAAAACCACTCGCTGTTAAACACTATTTTTGTACGCTCAGGGTCAAGGATCTTAAAGATCTGCTCCTTATATGTTGCCGCATTTGCGTCAACCTCATCTTTGGATAGTGTTTTTCTCATCTCATTTTTGCCGGTAGGGTCGCCTATCATACCGGTGAAGTCGCCTATGAGAAATATTGCCTCGTGGCCAAGTTCCTGAAAATGGCGCATCTTTTCAATCAAAACGGTATGCCCAAGATGTATATCCGGGGCGGTTGGGTCAAAGCCTGCCTTTATCTTTAGCGGACGATTCTCGTTATAAGAACGCGTTAACTTAGCAAGGAGCTCCTCCTCGCTGATGATCTCGGAAGACCCTCGCCTGAGGATCTCAATCTGTCTTTCAGGCTCTAACATTTTCTTAAGTTATATGTTGACAGAGTCAACAGCCTTATCGCCGGCCTCTGTTTTGTGATACAGATAAAAGATAAAACCCGGCAGGCCTGCCGCTAGTGTGGACAAATACCACCCGAATGAAATAGCGATGGCAGTCTCCTCCGGGATCCCCGCCTTTTTAAACAGCAGGACAAAGGCCCCTTCGCGCAGGCCCAGCCCGGAAATCGATATCGGTATAGAGGCAACCAATATTATTATTGGCACGTAGATTAACAGGTCTAAGATGCCTATCTTTGTGCCCAGACTCAGGGCTATCAAATATACACAGCCAATGGCGATGAGCTGTGACGCCGTTGAAAGTATAAATGAAAACACTATGGACTTAATATCCCTCATATATAAATGAAAATATTCATAGAACCTGGATACAGAAGAGAATCTGCTGCCTAAACGAAACCCGAAAAGAACAAAACTCACTACAACAAAACCAGCCGTTACCGCGGGCGTAAAATACTCCACCCCTGTGCCGGAGAGGCTTTTAAAGCCGGCAACCATTGCAATAAACCCGATGAAAATTATATTCGCAAGCCCAATATACCTGTCCATAAACACTGACCCGGCAGCAATCAGCCAATTCCCTGTTTTTTTGAAAACATAGTATACCTTTACGGCATCCCCACCCGTGGTCCCAGGCAGTACGTTGTTAAAAAACAGCCCTATCATATTGAGTGAAAACAGTTTGCTAAGAGGACTGTCGTCCGATATAAACAACTGCCACCTCTTGGAGACTATAACTACCGTAACGATGCACAACAGTGCGGCCATAGAAAAATACAGCAGATTTATATTTCTAAGCAGCGAAAAAACCTTACTCAGGTCAATCTTAGAAAGCAGAAAATATAGAATCCCCGTGCTGACAAGAACCTTCACGGCGACTGTTAAGCCTTTCTTTATTCGTTTGTCCAATGCTTTCCTCCGCACATAGGGTAAATAAAACGGCGTACTTTAGTCAAGCACATGGCAGGCAGTGCCGGAGCACTCAGAACAGGCCGCGTTTTTCGTTGTTGTATTTTATGTTTTCCTGTAGCAGCAAGGTCAGCTCTTCTATATTGTTTGTGAGCTGGGCCTTTTTTATTTTCTCCTGAATTTCGTCGAGCTTCTTTTTCAGCCGTTTTTTCCTGAGGTTTTTTATACACTCATTGATATTTTGCCCTATGTTTTCTTTATCTACATTTGGGTTTACCATCAGGCCCGTAACATAAGCAATCTCCTCTTCCGAACAAATCCGGGACAGCCCCTCAATAGTGGGAGTCGCGCTGCCGTTAAAAAGCGCGCTAAAGATCCTTCTTATCAATTCATTTTCCATTAGCTCAGGCAGTTCCTGAACCGACATGGCCGCAAACATCCCTGCCATGCAGGGAACACTCAGGTATATGCCCAGCAGTATCTCTTCATCCAGCATCTTCACCTTTGCTTTAACTGCACGGGTTGCCATAGGCGGCCCCTTCTTAAGTTTTTCCCTGAGGACGGACTCTGATATCGACGCCTTGCCTGAGAGTTCGGCTACCAGCTTACCCCTTAACACAGTATCCTCAATGCCGGACAGGGTATCGTAGATCTCTCTGAGATTCTCAAGGCCATAGCCGCCATTTACCAGCATGAACTCCACATAGGAGGCAGCCCCGGCAATTAACCGCTTAAACCCGGCAGCCCCGTGTGCCCTGAGATAGCTGTCCGGGTCGCCTTGCTCAGGCAGCAACAGTGCCATGCCCAGAAGTCCGCTTTTGAGAATCGTCGACATGGCTCGTTTGGCCGCCCTGATGCCCGCGCTGTCACCGTCAAAAATTACGATAGCCTCTTTCGCAAACCTCTTCAGGGCCTTTGTGTGCTCCTGCGCCAGTGCCGTCCCAAGTGGCGCTACCGTGTTTGTAAACCCATGCTGGTGGCACATTATAACATCTATATAGCCCTCTACGATGTTTATAGATTTTGCCGCCGCTATCCCCTCTTTTGCCGCGGAGAGGCCAAACAGCGTGCGTTTCTTCTGAAAGATCACCGTCTCAGGGGAATTTAAATATTTTGCTGCTTCCGCACTTTCTATCGCCCTTCCGCCAAAGGCCAAAATATCCCCGGAGGTGTTATAGATTGGAAACATTATCCTGTCCCTGTGGAAATCGAAGATACTATTTTCCCTGTATACTACTACCCCGGAGAGCCGCAGGTGGCTGTCCTGAAACCCCTCCCTCTTTAAATGGCGCAGGAGCGTGTCCCAGGCTTCCGGGGCGTAGCCTATTGAAAACCTCTCAATTGAGTCCTTGCTATGCCCCCGTGCCCTGAGATAGTTCAGCGCCTTTTCGGATTTCCTTAACTGTCCCCTGAAAAACGCGGCTGCCGACTTGTGGATTTGCAGGAGGACTTCCCTTTCCTGCAGGTTTTGGCCCGCTGCGGGGGCAAACTCAATCCCGGCACGTTCAGAGAGTTTCCTTATCACCTCTGCGTAACTCAGCCCCTCTTCTTTCATTATAAAGGTGATTATGTCGCCTCCAGTGCCGCAGCCAAAGCAGTGAAATACCTGTTTTTCGGGACTGACTACAAACGACGGCGTTTTCTCTGTGTGAAACGGGCATAAGCCCTTGAAGTTTACCCCTGCTTTTTTCAGGCCGACATACTCCGAGATTATATCGACAATGTCTATACGGGATTTTATTTCTTCGCGGATTCCCTGAAAGTCCATTCAGTTATTATATATTAATATTTATTATTATATCGCATGGCGTGGGATACGCCTGAACCCGGAACAGCCTGTCAGTTCAACCGTGCTTCCTGCAAATATTTTGTCAAACAACAGGTTCATCCCCAGATTGTCGCTTGAGATATGTCCTGCGATTATAACATTTATATGATGCTTTCCGGCCTCTTTCTTATGTTCTTCGCTTAGGTGCATGCCCACTATGGTGTTTATCCCGCTTGATGAAAATACCTGAAAGAGGTCTTTTGAGCCTTCCGTGCCGCCTGTCATGTCGACAAAGACCCTGCCGGCCTTTCTCTGTGGCCCGCCAAGCAAAATCGTAGGGGCGCAGTAGCCCTTCGCCGCGTCCTTATATTCTTCGATTTCCATGAGCATATCTATTATATTGCTCAGGGCATAGGGCCTGTTTTTGTCGAAAAGCCCTTGCAGATACGCCGCGACCATGTTGTCTGCCGGTGTGTGGACACACATAAACGGGAAATCAAGCAGTCTGGCCGCGTCCACTGCCCTTGTGGTATTTACCGGCATGAGTTTCCTTTTTACCTCGTTTACCCGGTCTTCCATAAGGCCCTCGGCTACATTGATTGGGACGCCGAATGTGCTTAATACATCGGCCTGCATCGACATTACGTCGTAGAGTTGTGTGTATGACATACCCTCGGGATGGTGGGCTATGACGGCGTCTATTTTTTTGCCTTTGGTTTTCAGATTATCAGCAAGCAATATCTCAGGGGTCTCTATGTCTATGCCAACAAGGGCGGAGGTGATCTCCTCATCGCCTGAACCATTTAATATGCGCGTGTCGGAGTATGGATTTGACAGAGATTCCCTGTCAAATAAATCCTTCTCTTTCTCTTTAAGGCCTTCAAAGTGCTTGTTTCTTTCCTCAAGGTACCGGGCCACGGCGGCCTCGCCCCTTGGGTCGTTCTCTATACCATGCCTGACAGCCCTTTTATAGACCTCCGATAATGTCATTGGCGACAGCTCCTTGTATACTTAGAGAAAAGTCATACCGCAGCCTTATAATCTGCATTACAAGGCTGCAATACGATGAGGAAGGGATGCATTATTGAGATAACGCTACACGTTTAGCCGCCTTTTTACGGGCTGCTATAATCTTCTTCTTCCTTTTTATGCTGGGCTTCTCATAATGTTCTCTTCTTTTGATCTCAGACAGTATACCTTCTTTCTCGCACTGTTTCTTAAAGCGTTTGAGCGCGAGCTCGAAGGAATCGCTGTCCTTTACGCTGATCATGGGCATTCATAACCCCTCCTCCCTGTTTTAGATTTAATTTATACAAAATTATCAACATACGCTAATGTAACATTATATTTTTTTTTTGTCAATATGCAAAATTGCATAAATCTACATTCCACTGCCTGATGGCAAATTAATCTTTTACATGAATGTGCCGACATATATAGTCAGGATGTGGCAGGCATGGAGTTTGCTACATAATTGCATGGAGTTTTACAAATATGAATATGCCACACAGGAGGCTGCCATGTTAAAGAAATTACACCAGAGAATTTTGAAAGAAGCTATGGTTGTATGCCTTGAGACAGAGGACCTCTACTTCTCTCATCCCCTTAAAGAGAGGATGAAGGTCGTCTTGTACATCTACAACTTGTGTCATAAATCGAAACTGCCGTATTAATAAAGACACATGTGATAATAAAAATGAATCTGCATACGCTGCTGCTTCAGCTACGCTAATGATAGTCACGGTTACGTTAAACCCCTCACAGGACAAGACACTGCAAGTCAATGGATTCAAGCTAAACGGCATCGCCAGGGCCGATGTGTTAAAGGTCGCCGCCGCGGGCAAGGGAATCAACGTATCAAGGGCCGTAAAAAGGCTCAATGGCAGCACTTTGGCCCTTACCCTTTTGGGCGGTACGGTTGGGGGGGTAATTGCCTCGCTGCTTAAAGACGAAGGGATTGAGTTTCAGTACACGCCTATTGCCGGTGAATCCAGAACGTGCCTCTGCCTGGTTGACCCCCTGAAGAAAACAGAGACGGTAATCAACGAAAACGGCCCATGCGTTACCGAACGCGAAATCATGTGTTTCAAGGCGATGTATGCCTCGGCAATCGGGGTAAAAGATGTTGTGGCAATCTCCGGCAGTGCCGCTAAGGGTATAGATAAGGCACTGTTTTTTGAGCTTATCGAAATAGCCCATTCAAAAGGTGCAAGGACAATCCTTGACGCCGACGGCGAGTTTTTGACAAGTGCAATCACGGCCCTCCCCGGCTATCTGAAAATCAACAAACAGGAACTCGAACACTATACAGGCAAATCCCTGCGCACACGGGACAAGACCATCGAAGAGATGAAAAGCCTGCTGGACATGGGTATCGGCTGCGTGGTAATAACTGACGGCCGGCACAGGGTGCTTGCAGTTTCAGGCAACAATGCGTGGATGGCAGTCCCGCCACGCATAGAGCCGCTTAGTACGCTTGGCTGTGGTGATTGCGTAAGTGGCGCACTTGCCATTGGGATTCAAAACGATGTGCCGCTTGAGGAGGCCCTCAGGGCAGCAGTGGCGGCCGGCACACAAAACGCCCTGTCATATGGAGCCGGGTTTATTGACGCCGAAGGTGTAAGAAATTTATCGGCACTAACCGCTGTTAAACGAATCTGGTAATTTGTAAAATCGAGGTTAACTGCGTGGAAGCCTCTCGTGTCCCTTTTGTGATATCTCAAGCTCTTCAATGTTTTGATAGATATACCAGACCCCTGTGGCAGCATCGGTCAACAGGTCAGCCCTGTCGTAGTTATCGCCGTGTGGGGACTTACTTCCCGGTATCTGTTTTGGGTCGGCATCAGTGCCGTTGACCTTTCTCCAATATGCCGTTAAAAAACTCTTAACCGGCGACGACTGCCCCACGATATAGGCCGATACCCGTATTACCTTGTTGTTTTCGTCCAGATCTATCGTTATAGTCTCCTCTGTCTTTTTGCCCTTATATTTATAGACATTTCTCCCCGCGTCCACTTTATCAACGGCAAGCAGCAACCGGATCTGGTCATCGAGCTTTGCGATGGTGCCAAGGGGATTTTCCTTGTCCAACCCGAATGGATTGACAAACTCGCTGACATAGCTGCAGGAAAACACAAAGAACACCGCAACAGATAAAACAAACAACTTTGAGACGTGTCTCATGGATACCTCCAAACTATGTACTCCTCGAATTTCGCCTCGCGGCACAATACATATTACCATAACCCGTCAAGCTGCCTCAACCAATATATTTTTCGTGTGCGCGATACATGGAAATTTTTGTATAATAACCGTGTGAGGTTAAACCAGGTATTGAGACTATTATTAGTTGCGGCAACATTAACGGCAGCCATGCCGGCACCCCTCTATGCCCAGGCAACAGGATATGCCGCCACTATTGGCGGTTTCTTTGACGATGCCGCCTACACTGTGGCACTGGCACCCGACAACGGAACCGTTCTTGGCGGCTACACACGCTCATACGGCGCTGGAGACAGGGATTTTCTTATCGTAAAACTTGACGCCGCGGGCCTCCCCCTGTGGCAATATACATACGGCGGCACGGGCGACGAAGACATTCAATCCATTAAGGCAACCTCAGACGGCGGCCTGATTGTTGCCGGCTATACGACTACATTCGGCGCCGGGCAGTATGACATGTGGATTGTTAAACTCTCCTCAACGGGCGCTATTCAGTGGCAGAAGACCTACGGCGGCCCCCTGACCGAATACGCAAAGTCCATTGAGCAAACCCCTGACGGCGGTTATATCGTTGTCGGCTATACGGCCTCATTCGGCGCCGGCGCACACGATATTTGGCTCTTGCGCCTGAACGCCGACGGCTCCGTCAGGTGGCAAAAGACCTGCGGTGGCCCCGGACTTGAGAACACTTACGCGGTGCGGCAGGCCTCAGCCAGCGGCTTCATCGTCGCAGGGCAGGCCAATAACTTTAACTTATTGCCATCCTCAGGCAACCAGGACGTCTGGCTGTTGAAGCTCGGCGAAAGCGGCAATATAGAGTGGCAAAAGTCCTACGGCGGCCCCGGTATCGAAAGCGTCTACACAGTTGAAAACACCGCCGAGGGCGGCTATATATTTGCGGCATACTCGGATTCCTTTAACGCAGGAGATCTGGACGTATGGATTGTGAAATTAAACGCAGACGGCTTGATTTTATGGCAGAAGGCCGAGGGCGGCTCAGGCGATGACCAGGCATTTTCAATATCACGGATGCCGGACAACGGTTACGTTGCAGCGGGAGACACGAACTCCTTCGGAGCCGGTGGGCTAGATGCCTGGGTGTTTAAGATAAACGCGCAGGGGGAAGTGCTCTGGCAAAAGACCTTTGGCGGCGGACTGGACGACTCGGCACACGCCTACTCCTCTGCCGTATACGCCGATGGCGGCATAGCCATCGCCGGGCAGACAAGCTCCTTTGGCGCCGGAGGCTCTGACCTATGGGTAATAAGGCTCTCAAAAGACGGCACGCTCCCCGTTTCATCAAGGCCATATATTTTGGGGGTCGACACGAACGCCTATGTAAGAGACACGTTCACAACCGCGATGGATACGTTTATGTCCAGCCAGGATACGTTTATAGTGCCACAGGACACACATGTGGCCCCGGCATACGCGCCAACAGTTTTTATGCGGCAGTGGCCCTGACGCAGACACATGTGCCCCGGCATTATAACCGTACAAAACGTACATAAGTCATACGGCAGGACAAAGGCGGTAAACGCCCTGTCATTCACCGTAAGAGAGGCCGAGTGTTTTGGCCTGCTTGGCCCCAATGGCGCCGGCAAGACCACAATGATGAAGATGGTCTATGGGAAGGCGGAAAGAGACGCCAAACCAGAGGGCCTGATACATGTCAGCGGCTTTGACCCGCAGCACAACCCGCTAAACGTAAGGCACCTCCTTGGCGTAGTCCCCCAGGATGACAACCTTGACGGCGAGCTAAACGTATATCAAAACCTGGCGCTGTTTGCAAAGTTTTACGGCCTCACGGGAAAGGCCGCGAAAAAGGCGATAGAGCCGCTTATAGAAACAATGGAGCTGGTCGACAAGAGACACTCAAAGATCAGGGAACTCTCCGGCGGGATGAAGAGGCGTCTGATAATAGCGCGCGCCCTGCTAAACGCCCCGAAAATCCTGATACTTGACGAACCTACAACCGGCCTTGACCCCCAGGTACGCCACATGATATGGGATAAGCTCAGGCAGATGAAAAAAAACGGCATCACCATGCTCCTGACGACACACTACATGGAGGAGGCATTTCAACTCTGTGACAACCTCATAATAATGCACAAAGGGGAGAAAATCATCGAAGGCCCCCCGCGCCAACTCCTTCAGCAAAGCATGGAAAAGTATGTCCTTGACATCATAAACAAAGACCATGTTGATAAAATCCAGGCCTGTCTGGATTCCCCGTCGATACGGGCCGACCTGTCAAAGGAGACCCTGCACGTATACAGCGACAACATTGAGGCGCTGAATGAGATCTCGGCACTGCTTGAGCCTGGGGATTATTTCCTCAGATTCTCAAACCTTGAGGATTTGTTTATAAAGGCCACGGGGAGGGCGCTTGATGACGCAGGATAGCGGCCACAGGGCATACCCGCCGCTGGCAGGCAGGATTTACTCCGTATGGTACCGGCACATGCGCGTCTATTCAAGTAATCTGTTAAGCAACGGGCTGCCGCCGTTTTTGGAGCCGTTAATATTTCTGGCAGGCATAGGGCTGGGCCTGGGCAAGTATGTGCCAAACTTTGGGGCCATTCCATATGTGGGGTTTCTTGCCATGGGGCTGCCGATAACGACGGCCATGATGACGGCGTCGTTTGAGTGTACGTTTGGGACGTTTATCAATCTGGAGTTCAACAAGGTATATGACGGCATGTTGGCAGCGCCGATAAGCGTCAACGATCTTATAATGGGGGAGATACTGTGGGCGGGGACGAAGGGGTTTTTCTTCGCGTTTGCGGTGCTGGCCGTGGCGGCGCCGTTTGGGATTATACCGTTGCCCGGGGGGCTGGTGATGCCATTTGCAGGGTTTATCACTGGATTAATGTTTGCGTCGCTGTCGCTTCTGGTTACATCCTATGTGAAGACGATAAGTTTTTTTAATTTTTATTTTACAGGGTTTCTATCGCCGATGTTTTTTGTATCCGGCGTAGTATTCCCCGTGGAAGAGCTGCCTGAGGCGTTGAGATATGTCTCAGAACTCCTGCCGCTGACGCATCCCGTCAGGCTGGCTCGTGCCCTTTGCCTTAGCCAGTTCAGTTCTGCATTATTATTTGACGTCCTCTATATTGCCGCCTTTACCGTATTGGCAGGATATCTTGCCTTAAAGAGATTGCGAAGGCGCCTTATTGATTGACAGGTAATATAAAAATAGCGAGGTGATAAACAATATGTTAGAAGACAGGTCATACGGGGTCGTCCCTGTGTTTATAGAAGGCGGTACGGTTTTCTATCTGTTGATTCAACACAATGCCGGGCACTGGGCCTTCCCCAAGGGCCACGCTGAGGGCATTGAGACCCCCTATGAGGCCGCGTGCCGCGAATTCACAGAAGAGACAGGTATTCACGGTGGACATGTCTTAAAGGACAAATCCTTCATCGAGCAGTATTCGTTCATAAGAGATAATAAGCGCTTCAATAAAACCGTCCAATACTTCATTGGCCGCGTAAAAAGTAAAGAAGTAACTATCCAGCACGAAGAGATACAGGCCTATAAATGGGCAGAGTACAAAGAGGCCGAGGCTACGATTACCTTTAGCGAAGGGAAAAGGCTGCTCCGCGAAATTAAACAATATATCGAAGCGGGGAATCTGCTAAGAGAAAACTGCCATCCCGCCGTATTATGAAGTAATATCACATACTTATAGCATTATTACGCACTTTTTCGCCAGGAACATCCGTTAAAAACCCTGATCGGTGGCGCTGGGCTGCGCCAATGGAAAATCTTAACCCAAAATAAATTATGTGTGTGTAATTTGCTATTGACAAAAACATATCCTTAAGGGTATCATCACATTCCATGTGGGATATGATTCCCTGTGATTTTTTACTTTCAGGAGGGTAGGGAATTGCATGCTTTAGGTACTCATTTATTAGTGGAATTAAGGGATTGTAATCCAAGGTCAATGTCAAGCGTAAAAGATGTAACTGACGCGATGGTCAGCGCGGCAAAGGCAGCAAATGCAACTATTGTAGACGTATCCTTCCACGAGTTTAACCCCTTCGGTATCAGCGGGATGGTGATTATTGCCGAATCACATCTGTCCATTCACACTTGGCCGGAATATAATTATGCCGCCGTGGATATCTTTACCTGCGGTGACGTTATTAACCCGGGCGACGCAGCTAGATACTTAATCGATCGTTTCGAGTCCTCAAATCCCTCCATCGTAGAAGTCAAGAGGGGTTTACTTTCCGCCAAAGACGTAAAGCTTCCTCATAAAATATTCGAGCATGAACTTGAGTGTGTTACTTGATTATGGCGGCATAAATCGTCCAATCGGCACATTCATCGGTAGTTTTGAGTTTACATGCAGGGTGGGTATCTCGGTTGGCTAAAAGGTTTATCTGTATAGTGGTTATGCTAGTCGCGTGTTTCGCTGGTGTCCCGGCGTATTGCGAGACGGGGGATTTGCGGCCCGTCACAAACATCGCCGCAAAAGTACAAACACTTACGCTTGACCAGGCAGTTGCCATGGCAAAAACCGGCAACCGTACCTTGAGGAATGCCGTACTTGAGGTTCAAAAGACAGAGGACACGCTTAAGGCAGCCAAGACACAGTACTACCCGGAGATACAATTAAGTGCCTCCGTTACGAGGACACTAACCGACATGAAATTTAAGGTCTCAGATGACTCACTCTACGGCATCCAAACATCCTCCTATGGGCAGTCCGGTACGACAACGCTGACCATCCCGGCCGAGACCGACGCCTATGCCGGGGTCAGTATAACCCAGCCGCTATCGCAGATATACCGCATAGCGATGGAAGTCGAGGTGGAGAGAAAGACACACGAAATAGCGTCCGAGAAAGAACGCCATGCCCGCCATGAACTAGTAAACGGCGTAAAAAAGCTCTATTATGAATTGATTCAATCGGAAAGCTCACTTCTTGCCGTCAACGAGGCAATTGCCTTTTACAGGGAACTCTCCAGGGTACTTGACGACCAGCTCAAACAGCAGACCGTACTGAGGCACGAGGCCCTTGATATAAAGGCACAGCTTGCCAAATACGAATACGACGAGATGTCGATGAAAAATGCGGTACGCACCATGAAGGAACAGATGAATGAACTTCTGGCGCGGGACATAGAAACACCATTTGATATAATGCCAGTACCGGAAGTTGTGCTTAAAGAGGAGGATTTTGCAGATGCCAGAGTGCGCGCCCTCAAGGGTCGCCCCGATATCAAGGTCTCTGAGCTAACCGCTATGCAAGCGGAATTCTCGAAAAATGCCAAGGCCTCAGAGTTCATCCCCGACCTGAGCCTGGGCTTTAACTATCACACGATGAGCAGTCTTCCAGTGGGTTTTACCTATGTATCGCTTACCCTGACATGGAAACAGCCGGACTGGGGAAAGACCTGGCACGAACTTGCGGCAAGGAAGAGGGCACTGCAACAGGCAGAAAATGAAATTGAAGCGGCACGAGCAAAGGCCTCGGTAGATATAAATAAGACCATCAGAAAACTTACGGAAACTAAGAAGCTCCTGGACGCCAGACGCCTGGGGCGCGAAGCGGCACAAGAGAAACTCTCCGCTTCGATGAACTTGTACAAGGCCAACTCCATATTACTAAAAGACCTGCTCAAAGACCAGGCCGCCCTGGCCGAAGCCAACAGGCACTGCCATGAGGCACAAGGCACATACTTCAGCGCGCGCGCGGACCTGGACAAGGCCCTCGGGGAGGAATAATTTATGAAAGCCATAACAGCCATGTTATTGACGTTAATGCTGATAGCATCAATTTCAGGATGTAAAAAGAAAGAAAAATATGTAAAGCCTGTAACCCTCGTAAAGGTTGCCACAGTAGAGGACTTCAAAGAGGGCAGCGAACTCAAATACTCGGCCTCCATAGTGCCAAACGCGGTGGTGAACATGGCCTTTAAATCAAGCGGCTATGTTACGGGGATTTTTCAGGTAAAGGACTTCGATGGAAGTCTGAGAAGCGTACAGGAAGGGGATTTCGTCAAAAAAGGGACAGTGCTAGCCGGCATAGAGCAGAAGATGTATCGTGAGAAGGCAGCACAGGCCAGGGCACAGCTTGAAAAGGCAAAGGCACAGCTCGCAAAGGCACGGCTTGACAATGAACGTGCCGGTAATCTTTTTTCAACAAAGAGCATCACAAAGCCGCAGTATGACGAGGCAGTGGCGGCCTTTGGGAGTGCTGAGGCAGACCACGCTGCCGCCGTTGCACAGTTGAGAGAGGCACAAATCGCCCTTGATGAGTGCTCGCTCATAGTGCCCTTTGATTCGGTTATATTTCAGCGCCACATAGAGGACGGCACACTTGCTGGCCCTTCGGTTAATGCCTTTACCATAGCCGATACGTCAAGCGTGAGGGTGGTCTTTGGCGTACCGGATGTGATGATGAGGGCATTCAAAATCGGCGACACAGTACGTGTATCCATAGAGGCCCGGCAAGGGGCAGAGTTTAAGGGGCAGATTACGCGCATAGCCCCGTTTGCCGATGACCAGAGCAGGGTCTTCAACGTAGAAGTAAAGATTTCAAACTCGAACCAGGCCCTGAAGGCCGGTGTGATAGCCTCAATGCTAATTGATAAGAATGTCAGGGTAGCAAGTGGCAGTGCCGAAATCACAGTGCCGCTTAATGCGATAGTAAGCCCATCGGATAACTCCACCAGGTTTGCCGTTTTCATAATCGAAGAACAGGGGGGCAAACACATAGCCCGCAAACGCCCTGTTGCCATAGGGCAAATCCTGGCAAGCAGGGTGGCAATCGAAAAGGGCCTTAAGGCAGGGGAAAAGGTCATCGTAAGCGGACAGAACTACGTATCGGACGGCGAGCAGGTCAGGCCCACGGATTAGGCTATGCACGGAAAGACAGACCAGGAGATTATAGAAAAGACTCACAACACGGCAAGGTTTTTTACGGAACATCGCCAGGTGTCGTGGGTGTTTCTTTTTGTGGCCATTTTCTGGGGGATTTTGGGATACATGGCAATGCCGAAGCTAAAGGACCCCGATGTGCCGGTGCGCGTGGCCCAGGCCCTATGCGCATGGCCCGGTGCAAAGGCAGTTGACGTTGAGCAGCTTGTCACGAGAAAGATAGAGGAGAAGATTTCACAAAATCCAAACGTAAAGAAACTTGAGACATCCTCAAGGGGCAGCATTTCCGTCGTAACCGTAGAGCTTACCGACAAGGCCAAAGACACGGGTAAGGAGTTCAGCGACATAAACCTCAAACTAAACAGTATAAACGACCTTCCGCCCGGGGCCGGCCCGATTGTGTTTGTCAAGGACTACGGCGACACGGACGCACTGATGATTACGGTTGCAAGTCCGCTTGCCGGCAAGACGGAGATTGCCCTGAGGGCAAAGGGCATCGAAGAGGAAATAAAAAGGGCGCGCTCCCACCTCTCAGGCAGTATCCCTCGTGCCGCGTTCGTTTTAAATTTCCCATATTCATTAAAGGTGGAATCTATTGATCGCCAGCTTAACAATTTTTTAAAATATCTGAAAGAGAACGGTGTAACCGGACAACACACGCCGATAAGCGGGGCGGGTTTCACTGGCCTTGATATGGAGACAACTCTCAAGGATGAAGAAATCATAGGTCTCCTGAGCAGGTTTGCCGATAAACACATGCAGGCACAGGAGCTGCACCCCGACATATGGATGCCCGTGGTGGTTAGAGACCCTTCTGAGGTGGAGGCCAAAATGGCACAGGTCTCAGGCAGCAAGTACAGCTACCGTGAGCTTGACGACTTTACCGATACGATGCAAAAACACCTGCAGACCGTCCCAGAAGTAGCAAAGGTCAGCCGCACCGGCGTGCTTGGTGAAAACATATATTTATATTATTCCCAGCTTAGGCTGGCCTCTTACGGCCTACAGCTCTCAACGATAAAGGATATGATAGAGGCCAGAAATGTAACCGTCTCCGGCGGACGCCTGGAGGTGTCGGGAAAACTGGCAAATATAAACCCCTCAAGTGAGTTTAAAGATGCAAATGACATCGGAAACGTCATAATTCACAGCACAAAGAAAGGGGTACCCGTATACCTGCGCGACCTTGTGGAGGTATCGAGGGAGTATGAATCGCCGCCAACTTTTCTAAACACATACGGAAGATACGGTCCAGATGGCAAGTGGATTAATACACGGGCCATAACCGTCTCCGTTCAGATGCGCAAGGGGGAGAAGATTGGCAAATTCGGCGAGACCGTCGAAGAAAGACTTGACGTGCTGAGAAAACTCCTCCCTAACGACCTTGTAATATCACGCATATCTGACCAGCCTCAACAGGTAACCGAGAACATTGACCTCTTTATGAAGAGTCTCTACGAGGCAATCGCGCTTGTTATAGTCGTGGCCCTCATAGGGTTTTGGGACTGGCGCTCAGCATTTTTAATGGCCCTGTCCATACCGATTACCCTGTTTATGACATTCGGGATGATGTACTTTCTGGGTATCGACATACAGCAGGTATCAATTGCCTCGTTGATAATTGCCCTTGGGCTGTTGGTCGATGACCCCGTTGTTGCGGGGGATGCGGTCACTAATGAACTGAATGCCGGGCATCCGCCTCTTATTGCCGCATGGCTTGGGCCAACTAAACTTGCCACCGCCATCATGTACGCGACTGTTACTAATATAGTGGCCTATTTGCCTTTTCTGATACTGCCCGGTGATACGGGTCTTTTTATCTATTCACTGCCAGTAGTCATTGCGTGTTCTTTGGTGGCCTCGCGGCTTGTTTCCATGACGTTTATACCGATGTTGAGTTATTATCTTTTGAAGCCAAAAAAAGAAAAAAAACCAATAACAGAAGGGGGCTTCGCGAAAAGATATTATGCCCTGTGCGGCTGGGCCATAGATAACAGGAAGAAGGTCTTTGCCGTCTCAGTGATTTTTTTATTAATATGCGGCTACTCTATAAAGGGGTTGAAGACGAGTTTTTTCCCAAAAGACCTCTCATATCTTTCATATGTAGATATCTGGCTGCCTGTGGATGCTCCTCTTAGCAAGACGAGCGAGATTGCCTCTCAGGCCGAGAATATAATACGGGAAACGGCCGAGAAGTATGGCAAGGCACATCCGGATAAAAACGGAAAACCTCGGCAGATACTTGATTCTCTGACGACATTTGCCGGTGGCGGAGGGCCGCGTTTCTGGTTTACCGTATCACCGGAGACCCAGCAGCAAAACTATGCTCAGATTATTATTAAGGTTAATGATAAGCACGACACAGGCCACATTGTGTACGGCATTCAGAAGGCGCTGACTGATAACATTTTTGGTGCTATGATAGACGTAAGGCAACTGGAGACAGGTGTTAACATTGGCGCCCCGGTTGCCGTTCGCATACTTGGCGACGACATCCCCATGTTGAGAAAGATTGCCGGGCAGATAAAGGCAGTCTTTAACTCCATCGACGAGGCCGAGAGAATCAGAGACAACGTGGGCGAGAACATCTTCTCTGTAAGGCTCAACGTTGACCCCGACAGGGCCAATCTTGCCGGTGTTACTAACCGTGACGTGGCCGACTCCGCCTTGATGGGCATAAATGGCTATCAGATTTCCAGTTTCAGGGAAGGCCATAAGCAAATTCCAATCACCGCGCGCCTGAGAATGGATGAGCGCGCTCAATTGTCGGACATTCAAAACCTCTATGTGATCTCATCTGACGGGAAGATAAAGGTACCGCTTAGCCAGGTCTCAAGGCTTGGCTATGGCCTTGAGACTGAGGAGATTTATCGCCGCAACCAGTTCAGGACGATTATTGTATCGTGCTATCCTATCCCCGGGGT
This sequence comes from Nitrospirae bacterium MYbin6, assembly GCA_002753305.1. GTDB lineage: Bacteria > Nitrospirota > Thermodesulfovibrionia > Thermodesulfovibrionales > Magnetobacteriaceae > Magnetominusculus. The sequence continues at coordinate 22,104 of PEAC01000009.1, read as the reverse complement.
GCTTCCTTCGGAGTTATTGGCTATGGCCCAATCGAAAATAGATGAGATAAGGAGGAATCTCCCGCCCGGTTATCTATTGGAGATTGGCGGCGAAGAAGAGGAGCAGTCCAAGGGATTTGCCGACCTTGCCATCGTGCTTATCGTCTCAGTTCTGATGATATTCATAGCCCTGGTGATGCAGTTTAAAAATGCACTGAAGCCACTGGTCGTGTTTGCGGCGATACCTTACGGGGTGGCGGCAGCGCTTATTTCGTTGGTGATTATGGACCAGCCGTTTGGGTTTATGGCGTTTTTGGGCGTTATCAGTCTGATAGGCGTAATAGTGAGCCACATAATTGTGCTGTTTGATTTTATAGAGGAAAAGCATGCTGAGGGTGAGCCGCTGAGAGATGCCCTTATGGATGCGGGGATTTTGCGTCTGAGGCCGATACTGATAACCGTAGGCGCAACGGTGCTTGGGCTTGTGCCGTTAGCGATGCACGGAGGTCCGCTCTGGGAGGCGATGTGTTATGTGCAGATTGGCGGCCTTTCGTTTGCCACTGTGGTAACTTTGATACTTGTACCGGTGCTTTATTCGATTTTTGTATTGGATCTGAAAATTGTGAAATGGGAGAAGGTATAACCTTTCGATTAGTACGTTGTTTGGGACTGACTGGGAATGACAAAGACAATGGATATCGCCGTATTTTGCATAACACCCCAAGGGGTTGAACTGGCTAAGAAGATAGCCGCTGAGACCTCTGCGGACTTACACATAAAGTCCAGTGTCTTAACAGACACTAAGGGATTGCAGAAGGTATATACCTTTGATTCCATATCGGCCCATACCGCGGAGGTATTTAACAAATACGGGGGGCTTGTCTTTATCATGTCCCTGGGAATAGTGAACCGCGTGATAGCACCATTGCTCAGGAATAAACTTGAGGACCCGGGCGTTGTTACTCTCGACGAGGCCGGAAGATTCGCCGTCAGCACGCTCTCCGGGCACGAGGGCGGGGCAAACGCCCTGGCATACCTTGTAAGCTCTATAACAGGGGCCGAGCCGGCCGTTACTACGGCTACCGAAGCCCTCAGGATATATACGTGCGGGGTCGGTTGCGTTAAGGGCGTAAAAAAAGACGCCGTCATTGCCGCAATTACCGAAGGTTGCAAAAAAGCCGGCATAACAGTTGCAAATCTGCGCTCCATCGCCTCGGCATGGGTGAAAAAAGACGAAAAGGGAATTATAGATGCCGCTGCCGCGCTGCGCCTGTACATAAGGTTTATTCCAAAATGGATGATAGACTGGTACTATGAACAAAACACGGCTGCCGTAAAATCAGACATTGCCTTTAAGGCCATTGGTGTATATGGGGTATCTGAACCATCTGCAGTGCTCTCAGGTAAGAGCGCAAGGCTGGTTCTCCCAAAGACCATCTTTGACGGCGTCACCGTGGCCATTGCAAGGGAGACGCTTTACCCCGGCCTGCCGGAGATGGAGGACGATATCCAAACGGACACAGGCCGTGGCCGAATCCTCATACTTGGCGGCACGACCGAGGGCGTTAATATGGGATATGAGTTGTTAAAGAGCGGGGAGGATTTCCTTGTCTCTACCGTTACCGGCTATGGCTTTAATCTGTTTAAAGAAAAGTTCGGCAGCAGGGCGGCTTTAGAGAATTTCACGGCCGATTCCCTTAAAAAATTCATCAAAAAGCACTCCATTACAAAGATCATCGACTGCACCCATCCATATGCGGAGCTTATTACGCCGCTTGCGAAGTCGGTCTCAAGTGAAATGAAGATCGTCTATGAGTCAAAGGTGCGCGATACGGAATTTGACAACGAATTTAACTACGAAAAACTCTGCTACGTTTCTTCGATTTCGCAGGTTATAGACAAAATCTACGCCCTGAAGGTGAAGCGCCCACTGTTTACCACGGGATCCAAGGAGCTTGGCTTCGTAAAACCACTCTCTGAACAGCACGGCGTTGAGGTCTTCGTCAGGGTGCTTCCCTTTGAGCGCTCGATAAAGAGCGTCCTCGAGGCAGGCGTTAAGCCGGGCAATATCATAGCCATGCAGGGGCCGTTTTCAACCGAACTCAATGCGGCAACCATAAGGCAGTACTCAATTGACTGCCTCGCCACAAAGAAAACCGGCAAGGAGGGCGGGTTCCACGAAAAAGTAAACGCCGCCGTCGATTGTGGAATTCACCTGATTGTGGTCGAGCGATGAGCGCGGGCAAGGTATATTTCGTCGGGGCGGGCCCCGGAGACCCTGAGCTTATAACGATAAAGGGCAGAAGATTACTCGATGCCGCCGACATGGTAATATATGCGGGGAGCCTTGTGAATCCCGCACTGGTTACGGGCTTAAAGGCAGAGGCGTTTGACTCCTCCGGCATGGCCCTGCAAGAGATGGTGGACTTAATGGCTCAGGCCGCCTCAGAGGGTAAAACAGTGGTAAGGCTCCACACGGGGGATACCTCGTTTTATAGCGCCATATCTGAGCAAATCGAAAAGCTGCGGGAGACGGCCATAGAGTATGAGGTAGTTGCCGGGGTCTCCTCGGCCGCTGCCGCCGCTGCCGCCCTTAAAATGGAGCTGACCATACCGGAGGTCACACAGACGGTGATTTTCACCCGTTTAGAGGGCAACACACCCGTCCCCATGGCCGAAGACCTTAGTGCGCTCTCAAGACATGGCGCCCTTATGGTGATATTTTTAAGCATCTCCATGATAGACAAGGTAGTAGAGAAACTCACCGCCGGAGGCTATCCACTGGATACACCGGTGGCGGTGATAGAGAGGGTCTCCTGGCCGCAGGAGAGGATTATCAGAGGGACTCTTACGGATATATCCGAAAAGGTTACTGCCGCCGATATTAAGAAAACGGCACTAATCCTGGTGGGCGAGGCCCTCAGGTCATCGGAATGCTCAACGGGCAGGCAATCAAAACTATACGACAAGGACTTTAAGCATGGATACAGAAAATAATAGTTCGCAGCAGCAGAACAGGGGCGCCCTCTACATAGTAGGCATAGGGCCAGGGGCGCTTGAGCATATGACAGCAAAGGCGATAGCCGCAATTGTGGCCTCCCCGGTAATTGTCGGTTATTCGACTTATCTGGATTTGATACGTGAGCTGATAACAAAAAAAACGGTAATCGGCACTGGCATGACGCAGGAGGTAAAGCGCTGTACGGCGGCCATAGACGAGGCCGCCCGTGGGCAGAAGGTCTGCGTAGTGAGCAGCGGGGACCCCGGGGTTTACGCGATGGCCGGCCTGGTGCTGGAGTTAATAAAAGAGCGGCAGGATGCCGGGGTCTACCCGTGGAGTGACCCTGCGGCGCGGCCCATTATTGAGGTAGTTCCAGGTGTCCCTGCGCTATGTGCCGCGGCGGCAGCCCTCGGTGCCCCCCTTATGCACGATTTCGCCGCCATAAGCCTCTCAGACAGGCTGACCCCATGGGATTTAATCGAGCGGCGACTCAATGCCGCGGCAAGCGCCGATTTCGTCATCGTTATATATAACCCTAAAAGCAAGGGCAGGCCTTCACACATTAATAAGGCAAGAGATATATTACTGAAACACAAAAAAGGTGAGACCCCGGCAGGCATTGTCAAAGGCGCCGCGCGGGCCGACGAGACCATAACGATTACGACCGTCTCAGAGATGCTCAACCACGAAATCGACATGCAAACGACCATCATCATAGGCAATTCACAGTCCTATACACACGGAGGCTGGATAATAACCCCGCGAGGCTATAAGCTGGACAAGCCTGGCAAGGCAACTGGCTCAGGCCAAAACTGAACGTGAAAATAGTATTCATATTGGGCGGCGCCAGAAGCGGCAAGAGCAGCCATGCCTTAAAACTCACCTCTGTGCACAATGGCAAAAAGGCCTTCATCGCAACGGCCCAACCCCTTGACGAGGAGATGCGCACCCGCATAGACGCCCATAAAAGGCAGCGCCCCGATGTCTGGGATACATTTGAGGAACCACTGCGCCTTTCTGAGACGATTGCCAGACTTGGGGATTCTTACGATGTTATCTTAGTGGATTGCCTGACTCTCTGGCTGACTAATATTTTCACGGCAGAGCCATTTCCAGAGATTGAGGCTGCCACGAAAGAAATCGACGGCTTTACGTCGAATTTAAATAAGCTAAAGACCCACCGCGATACGTACCTGTATCTCGTATCAAACGAGGTGGGCATGTCGATAGTGCCGGAAAATAAGCTGGCGCGGGTCTTCAGAGACGCGGCAGGCAGTCTGAATCAGCAGGTTGCCGCCCTCGCAGATGAGGTATATCTCGTAGTCAGCGGACTGCCGGTTAAATTAAAATAAATACTGTGGAGGCTTAATACAAGAGAATGGAAAACATCAGGAATTCGTGTGAGCAGATAAGGCCGTTAAAAAAGGAGTACTTTGAACTGGCGCAAAAGAGACTTGACATATTAACTAAGCCGCAGGGGAGCTTGGGCCAGCTTGAGCACTTTGCCGCGCGCCTTGTGGCCATATATGAAGAGGCGATGCCTGAGATCCCGAAAAAGGCGGTCTTTGTGTTTGCCGGCGACCACGGGGTTGCAGAGGAGGGCGTCTCCGCGTTTCCCCCAGAGGTTACTCAGCAGATGGTGTTTAATTTCCTTCGCGGCGGGGCTGGGATTAATGTCCTTGCCAGGCACGCGGGGGCCGATGTGCTGGTAATTGATGTCGGCGTGAATCACGATTTTAAGGATTGCCCCGGCCTGATAAACAAAAAGGTGGTCTATGGGACAAAAAATATCGCTAAAGAGCCGGCTATGACCCGTGATGAGGCAATAAAATGTATAAACACGGGGATAGACCTTGCCCGCGAATATGCTAAGCAGGGATATAAGATGTTCGCAACCGGCGAGATGGGCATAGCCAACACCACGCCGTCATCCGCGATGGCCTCGGTCATAACCGGGACTCCGGCTAAAGAGGTTACTGGAAGGGGGACGGGGATAGAATACGCGCAGCTAATAAAAAAAATCGACGTGATAGAGCGCTCAATCGCAATTAACGCCCCCGATAAAAACGACCCGCTGGATGTGCTTGCAAAGATTGGCGGGGCGGAGATAGGGGCAATAGCGGGCCTGTGCTTGGGGGCGGCTGAGTTGGGGCTTCCTGTTGTGATAGATGGATTTATCTCGACGGCCGGGGCGGTAATCGCCTATGGCCTTAATAATGCTGTCAAGGAGTACATGTTCGCGGCACACCGCTCACATGAAATAGGCCACAAGGCACTGCTTGCGCACATGGGGCTTACCCCCATGCTGGAGCTGGATATGAGACTCGGTGAGGGCACGGGGGCGGCCATAGCGATGACCATCCTGGATGCCTCGCTGAAGATTTACAGAGAGATGGCGACGTTTCACGATGCCGGTGTATCCGATAAATCCTGAACGTATTGAAATAATTTGAAAGCACTTGCCAATGAAGTGTATAATACCCAATGTCCGTAACGAGTTCTGACAGCACAACTCATAGGATAGTCATAGGCGACAGCCGGGATATGAGCGCAGTCCCAGACGAAAGCGTCCATCTCATTGCCACCTCACCCCCGTATTGGCAGTTGAAGGACTATGGCTCTGACTGCCAGGTTGGGTACAACGATACATACGAGGATTATATAAATAATCTGAATCTCGTATGGAGCGAATGCGCGCGCGTTTTGCATAAGGGCTGCCGCATGTGCGTCAATGTTGGTGACCAGTTCGCGCGCACGGCATACTATGGCAGATACAAGGTGATACCGATAAGGACGGAGATTATAAAGTTCTGTGAAAGCGCCTCAATGGACTACATGGGCGCAATAATATGGCAAAAGGTGACCACTTGCAACACCAGCGGCGGTGCCACGATAATGGGTTCGTTTCCATATCCGAGAAACGGGATTGTCAAGCTGGACTATGAGTTCATTCTTATATTTAAAAAACATGGCGACTCACCGCAGGTCTCAAAAGAGATAAAAGAGCAATCGGCCCTGCCCAAAGAGCAGTGGAATACCTATTTCAACGGCCACTGGAACTTCCCCGGGGAAAAACAAGGCACAAAGAAAAATAAGCATATTGCCATCTATCCACCGGAACTGCCAGAGCGCCTTATAAAGATGTTCACATTTGTGGGGGAGGGCGTTCTTGACCCGTTCCTTGGGAGCGGCACTACCTCTTTGGCCGCGCAAAATTTAAATCGAAACTCCATAGGATATGAAATCAACGAAGAGTTTGTCCCTGTTATTAAAGATAAACTCAGAATCGGCCAGGACCTGTACTCTGCATCTGAATACATCATAGAGCATGCCCCACCATGTACAATCGATTTTAAAGAGCAAATCGCCGAACTGCCATACATATTCAAAGACCCTCTGGCGGTCGATTTAAAAGTTGACCCCAAGCGCGTGAGATTCGGCTCGACCATAGACGGCCAGAGGCATGAACGGGAGACTTACTACAAGGTGAAAGAAGTCCTGTCCCCGGTGAGATTAACGCTAAGCAGCGGCGCTTTAATCACCCTGTTAGGCATAATACCCGATGAGGCAAAGGCTGAGGAGGCCATTGAGCTGTTAAAATCAATGACAAAAGGGCAGCGCGTATTCATAAAACACGATAAACTCATACCAGAGGAGAGTATGTGCTATCTGTATTTATCCAATAAGACATTCGTAAACGCGCGCCTGATAAAGTCCGGCCTTGTCGGGGTGGATACGGCCGCCGCGTATATGCATAAAGAGAGGTTTCTGAGATATTTAAGAGAAAGAGCCATATAAAAACCAGGAGGACTTGAGATGTCGAAGGAAAAAGAAAAGGACAGGGAAAAGACAGTAGAAAAAGAGAAGAACAAGGAAAAGGCAATAGAGGCGGCCATAGCGCAGATAGAGAAGAATTTTGGCAAGGGTTCAATAATGAAACTTGGCGAAGACGCCATAGCCAAGGGGATAAAGGTAATCCCAACAGGCTCACTGACGTTGGACCTTGCAACGGGCGTAGGGGGCCTCCCACGGGGAAGGGTAACAGAGATCTATGGCCCCGAATCATCGGGCAAGACCACCCTGGCCCTGAGCACAATAGCACAGGCGCAAATGACCGGTGGTGTGGCAGCCTTCATAGACGCCGAACACGCCCTTGACGTTAGTTACGCGACACGCATAGGGGTAAAGGTTGCAGATTTGCTGATATCTCAACCCGATAGTGGCGAACAGGCCCTTGAGGTCTGCGAGACCCTCGTAAGGAGCAATGCCCTCGACATTATAGTTATAGATTCGGTTGCGGCCCTCGTGCCTCGGGCGGAGATAGAGGGCGACATGGGCGACCAGCTGCCGGGACTCCAGGCAAGGCTCATGAGCCAGGCGCTAAGGAAATTGACATCCGCCATATCCAGAAGCAACACAGCCGTGGTGTTTATAAATCAGATCAGGCACAAAATCGGTGTCATGTTCGGAAGCCCGGAGACCACCACCGGGGGCAACGCGCTGAAATTTTATTCCTCCATGCGCCTTGACATAAGAAAGACGGAAAACCTTAAGTCAAATCAGGAGGTAATCGGAGGACACGTAAGGGTAAAGGTAGTGAAGAACAAAGTGGCTCCGCCGTTTCGGCAGGCAGAGTTCGACATATTCTACAACGAAGGCATATCGAAGGCCGGTGAGCTTGTCGACATTGGCACGGACAAGGGAATAATTGAGCGCTCCGGGACATGGTACAGCTACGCGGGCACAAAGATCGGCCAGGGCAGGGACAACGCTAAGAAATACCTCAACGACAACGAGGCCATTATGTCGGAAGTCGAGGCGAAGATTCGCGCCCTGGGAAATATTTCAATTGCCGCGGTATCCACTGACGATATATCCGTCGAGGACGAATGAGACAGACCCCAAATATTAACAGTTACGCCTTTAAATTACTAAGTATCAGGGACAGGAGCGAAGGCGAACTGATGGCAAAGCTGAAAGAAAAGGGCTACAGCCCCGACTTGATCGCTGAGACTATCGGGCAATTAAAAAGCTCCGGTTTCATAGACGACCGCAAGACGGCCGAATCCATAACGCGCTACTGTAAAGATGGCAAACTGCTAGGTGAAAACGGCACGAAGTACTATCTCAAAAAACGCGGCATCCCCGGCGATATTATCGCTGAGCTGAGTTATTCACCGGACGAACAGATGGAACGCGCAAAAATACTTATAGCAAAGAAAGAAAGGTCTTTAAAAAAACTACCCGTAAAGGTTAAAATTAGCAGGCTCTACGGCCAGCTGCAAAGAAAGGGTTATGTCTATGATATAATCCAAAAGGCCATAAGGGAATATGAACATCTGAGTGGCGTGCCGGAGACGGAAAAGGCTGACATGATATGAAAGGTAAAGAGATAAGGGAACTGTTTTTGGAGTATTTCCGTGAGCGCGGCCACCAGCGCGTAAGGAGCTCATCGCTGATACCGAAAAACGACCCGTCACTACTGTTTACGAGTGCCGGGATGGTGCAGTTCAAGGGTGCCTTTTTGGGGACAGACGCGCCGGGGTACTCACGGGCGGCGTCGTGCCAGAAGTGTATGCGCGCCGGAGGCAAGCAAAGCGACATAGAGAATGTCGGCTTCACCGCGCGGCACCACACGTTTTTTGAGATGCTTGGGAATTTCTCGTTTGGTGATTATTTTAAAAAGGACGCCATAGTGTTCGCGTGGGAACTTCTGACCGGCTGGTATAAACTTCCCAAAGACAAACTCTGGGTATCGGTATATGAAGACGACGACGAGGCAATAACCCTCTGGACGCGGCATACGGAATTAAAAGGCGATAAAATAGTACGTCTTGGGGCAAAGGACAACTTTTGGCAGATGGGAGACACAGGGCCGTGCGGCCCGTGTTCAGAGATAATAATAGACCAGGGTGAGGCCGTAGGGTGCGGACGGCCCGAGTGCGCCCCCGGGTGTGACTGCGACAGGTATCTGGAGCTGTGGAATCTGGTCTTCATGCAATACGACAGGACGGCAGACGGCACACTAAACCCGCTTCCACGGCCCAGCATAGACACGGGCATGGGGCTTGAGCGTATAACAAGCGTGCTGCAAAATAAACTGAATAACTTTGATACCGACATATTCGCGCCGATAATTGAGGCCATCACCACAAAGGCCAATGTTACGTATGGAAAAGACAAGACCCAGGACGTATCAATCCGTGTAATAGCAGACCATATCAGGGCTGTAACGTTTTTACTGTCCGAGGGGCTGATGCCGTCAAACGAGGGACGCGGCTACGTGGCAAGACGCATAATTCGCCGCGCATCGAGGCACGCGCGAAAACTTGGCACAGGGAAACCCTTCTTATATAAGTTGATAAGTGCCGTCGTTGAGGCTGCAGGGGATGTCTACCCTGAGCTGGCCAAAGAGCAGGAGCGCTCCGAGGAGATTCTGAAATTTGAGGAGGAGAGATTCTTCAGGACTCTCGAGCAGGGGACAGAGATACTGGATGAGATAATTGCCTCAGCGAAATCCTCTGGGATTAGCGCCATATCCGGTGGCGAGGCCTTTCGCCTCTACGACACATATGGCTTTCCGATGGATTTAACAAAGGAGGCGGCCAAAGAAAACGGCCTCACGGTAGACGAGCAGGGTTTTGACGAAGAGATGAAAAAGCAAAGGACCAGGGGGAAACTCTCCTGGGCTGAAGACCAGGCAGGCATTGCCGGCGTGGTCAACTCCATCTATAATGACGCCGTAAGGATTGGCGGCGAGACATACTTTATGGGCTACGAGCTTGTCGAGTCTGATGCGATAGTAAACCTCATGCTCAAAGGCGGAGAATCCGCAGATGTCTTACATAAAGGGGATGACGGGGAGATAATACTTGACAAGACGCCGTTTTATGGCGAATCAGGCGGGCAGGCCGGAGATACGGGTACGATATATACCGAAACGGCCACTATAGAGGTAAGAGATACAAAGAAGGCCCCGAACAATATTATAGTACACAGGGTCAATGTAAAAAACGGCACACTAAAGACATCAGAGACTGTCTCATGCAGGGTCGATAAAAAACTAAGGACTGCCACGGCCCGCAACCACACGGCGACACACCTGCTGCACGCAGCGCTGCGAACACTAATAGGCGACCATATAAAGCAGGCCGGCTCTCTTGTTGCCCACGAGAGGCTGCGCTTTGACTTTACACATTTCTACCCGATAACGGATGAAGAGAAACAAAAGATAGAGGACATGGTAAACGCCAAAATACTTGAGGACATACCGGTGGCAACCCACACGATGGGCATAGGTGAGGCCATTGAGTACGGGGCAATGGCCCTGTTTGACGAGAAATACGGCGACGTAGTGCGGGTAGTAGAGGTAGAGGGCTTCAGCAAAGAGCTTTGCGGAGGAACGCACTGCCGGAGCACCGGGCAGATAGGCCCGTTTATAATAGTCTCCGAGGGAAGCATCGCCTCTGGCGTCAGAAGGATAGAGGCCATAACCGGTACGTCGAGCCTTGCCCTGGCGCGGCAGAAAATGGCTGACCTTAGGACGGTCTCGGAATTATTAAAGACAGAGGCCCCGATAGAAAAACTCCCCGTAATCATAAAAAGGGTAAAAGATCTTGAGAAAGAACTCCAGGCCCTGAAATCAAAGGACATGGGACGGGACGTCTCGTCATTCTTACAATCGGTAAAGGAAATTGACGGCGTAAAGGTTCTGGTATTAAAACGAGACGGGCTTGACCAAAAAGAACTCAGGGACTTTGCGGATAAATTAAGGGAAAAACTAGGCTCAGGCATAATCATAGCGGCCTCGGCAGTGGAAGAGCAATCGTCATTCATCGCAATGGTAACAAAAGACCTGACGGGCAAATACCATGCGGGCAGGATATTAAAAGGTGCAGCGGAACTGGCCGGAGGCAGAGGCGGCGGAAGGGCCGACATGGCCCAGGGCGGCACCAAAGAGCTTGACAAGGTGGACACCGCCCTAAACGGCATATACGATATTATAAGAACTAAGCATTAGCCTGTCAAAAGAGTGAATTAAGTCCCAAAATTACTTTGGCCGTACTGTAGCCGGGCTACAATTGATTTGAATTAATTCTATATGATATATTAGTAAAGAAGGCATTCTGCAACGGTAATTTGAAATAAAACACGGGGGTAACGCACAGGGGTATTTATGACAAGCGGTATGGAGGCCAATAAGTTTGCATCAAACGTAACCATATTGGCAAAGGCCCTGAATATTGAGCGTTTTATTGGTGAACTGGCAATGAAACTCGTAAACTCGGTCCCGACTAACGGTGGATTGCGAGCAATAGCTACACCTACTGTGCCTAACCCACTGAATGCTCCAAACCCCGAAGGCACAGGCACAAGAGTAAATATCTACGTCTGAGGAACCGGTTGCCACCAGAACCAGTACCCCTCACTAATGACAATACAAATCGGCATAGTGTATAATCATTTTATTGAAAGAATGTCATTTGCTTTAAACACAGTGCCCTAAGCGATGAATACACAGAATAGAAGATGGCAGTAACGGCAAACATACACAGAAAGCTGGTAGCACGACTGCTTCTGGGCTGGCTTGTATTGTCTATTGTGTTGAGTGTGGCGGTATTTTTTATCAAGCTTGAGAGCATTGACGAGTTCGTCGAAGACCTTGCCATCGCTGAATCTAAACCGCTATTACACGACAAAAAATTTTTTACACTAAACGCAACTGAGGAGGAGCGCGAGGACATTGTCGAAAAGCTCAGCATACACATCGAACAAGCCCATTTCATAAAAGTAGATCTCTACAACGCAAAACACGAAAAGCTCTACGAGGTCGCTGCTAAAAATATAGCAGACATAGAAAAAATAGAAAAATATTTTGAATCGAAAGATCACACAAGTTTGTTTTCAGATAATCTCTCATATAAGAGGGTGTTCATAGACGGCCGAATATTCTTACAGGTATTTGTGCCGCTCTTTGACGAGGCTAATAATAAATATGGTTATTTCGAGGGTGTGTATCGTGCGGATGACAAGACAATGAATGATGTTAAGCACCTGCTCATCGGCTCCCTGCTGATAGTTGTAGCAGCGGTACTGGTAACGGCCATTATCTTTTATCCGATTGTTATGGCGATGAACAAGGACTTGATAAAACTCTCAAAGGACCTCTCAGATGCAAACATAGGTATGTTGGAGGCGCTGGGTAGCGCCATAGCTAAAAGGGACAGCGACACAAACAGCCACAACTATCGGGTGACGATTTACGCTGTAATGCTTGGCGAGGTGTTAAAGTTAAAAGATGGCCAGATGAGAAGCCTGATAAAGGGTTCGTTTCTCCACGACATAGGGAAAATCGCAATATCGGACAATATCCTGTTGAAGCCCGGCAAACTAACGCAAGAGGAGTTTGAGCAAATGAAGACACATGTCAGACACGGCGTGGATATAGTAGAGAAATACGCGTGGCTGAGAGACGCAGTAGACATAGTGGCATATCATCATGAGAGATATGATGGAAGCGGCTATTTAGGGCGGATTACCGGGGAGGCAATCCCATTAAATGCAAGAATATTCGCATTAGCCGACGTATTTGACGCCCTCACGTCAAAGCGTCCGTATAAAGAGCCGTTCTCTTATGAAAAAACAATAGAGATACTGAAAGGAGACTCAGGGAAACACTTCGACCCTGCGCTATTAGAAGTCTTCATAGGCCTGTCCGGCGAATTATACGGCAAAACATACAATAACGAAGACGCCGTCCTTGAGAAAACCCTGAACGAACTGATACGAAAGTATTTTTAAACCGGTGTGTCCCTGATTGTTTCCGCCCTTCCTTGTCAGTCATCCTGCAGCCGTTACCGTCTTTCGTTGTCATTGCAACCCTTGAGTTGCGGACTTCGGGAGCACTATGATATGATTACAGATATGAGGGATTTGGTGTATGGATGACGATAAACGCCTGAAAGTCGCCGGTGAGGCTGACCCTTCTCGTAATCTTATGCAGATGGGGGCTGAGTCGGAGTTCTCTTCACATCTGCGCGCGCTGTTTAAGACCCTGCTGCCGCTGCGGTTAATCGAAACCGGTACCTACTGTGGTGTTGGCTCAACCACCGCTATTGCCTCGGCATTGAGGGATTGCTCTATAACCGGACATAAATTCTACTCTATTGAGGTTAACCCATTGTATCATAGTACTGCCAGGGAAAATCTTGCCAATAATGGCCTTCTTGGCTATGTACAGCTCGTTAACGGCCTCTCTCTGCCTCGTGCTTATCTGCCGTCTATCGAAGAGATTGAGGAAAAGTTCGTTAAAAAAATTGAATTCACCGATATATTTATAGACCACCCCGAAGGTGAGCGCGCACAGAATTATTATAGTGAGGTGTCATTTGACGGCGTCCCCGATGACTTGCTCGGGCTTTATCTGAAGGAGTTCGATTACCGTCCGGACTTTATCCTGCTGGATAGCGCCGGGCACCTTGGCGCCGTCGAGTTTCAATACGTCGTCTCTCTCATCAAGGGACAGTGCGTAATCGCACTCGACGACATTTACCACGTTAAACATTATAAGAATTTCATGGCCGCCAGGGATGACCCCCGCTTTGAAGTCCTGTTTGAGACCAAAGAGAAATTCGGCTCCTGCACCATGAAGTTTAACCCCTGACGTTACACCTCTCCATATGAAAATCCATGTAACCTTCTCAGGACTCGCGGCAGGCAACATCGGCGACGAGGCTATGATGAAGGGGTTTTTGAGCCTCCATCGCCTGCCCGACGACACAACCATTGAAGTATGGAATAACAAGTCCGAGGCCCTTAAACAGCTGCCCTCAACATATAGATATATCAATTACTCAGACGCCGACGCCTGCAAGTCCGCATCGCTCTCTGCCGATTATGTCCTGGTTGTCGGGGCAACGATAGTTACCGAGATGCTTGGCCTTGACTGGCCGCTTAATATACTTGGCAGCAAATACGCCCTCTGCCACGAAAGCGGCATCCCCGTTCACGCCGTAGGCATCGGGGTTGATGAGCTTCACTCCACCGAGGCCATGCGGCTGTTTAACAGGGGGTTTCTGCCCTTTGAGTCCTGGACGGTGCGCTCCGAGTTAAGCAGAAAAAACCTTCTTGCCCTTGGCGTAGACCACCGGAGGGTGGTCTCGGCCGCTGACCTTGCATGGCTCACACCCACACATGGTGTAGACAAACAATGGGCACGCAAATACCTCTCATCAATAGGCATCAGAGAAGGCGTCCCCATCATAGCCGTCAATATTGTCAACGAAAAATGGAAGGACGACAACGCCATTAAACTTGAGACCGCAGCAGCCCTTGACTGGACTGTCGAAGAGTTGAAGTGGCAGGTAGCATTCTTTTGCAACGAGACCAGAGAGGGTGAGTTTTTCGACAGGGAGGCGGCCCTCTCTACGGCGTCGCTTATGAGGCATCGCCCTGTTATTGTGCCCAATACGTATTTCACTCCTGAACAGATGATAGCACTGCTGTCGTGCTGCCATATGGCCATATCGTGGCGTTATCACTTTACGGTCTTTTGTGCGATGGCTGGAGCGCTTGTTTTTTCCGTCCTGAGAGGGGGCAAGTTAAGCGAACTTGCCGGAGAGCTTAACGGCCTGAACCTTGGGCAGCCCGAAGGACTGACGCGCGATAAAATCAGGGAATCCATTGTCACAGTTATAAATGATTACGACGCGCTGAAATACAGACAGGATGTCTCCGTCGCGGCCCTCCCCCTGAGGAGCCGGTTTAACGATTTCTTCGTAAATAAGCTCGTGGTTGGCCACACCCGGCTGTCCGATGAGTCCATTCAGCCCGCACATATTGAAAACACGCCATATAAAGAGGCCATCACCATAATATCCCCGACCACACAATACGCTGTAACCGTAATCGTCTCCACATACATGTCAGAGGCCTTTATCGGCGCATGTCTCGATAACCTCAGGGGGCAGACGATTTGGGACTCCATTGAGGTAATCGTAATTGACGCTGGCTCCCCGCAAAATGAAAAGTCCATCGCGGAGGAGTTTCAAAAAAGGCATTCCAACCTGACCTATGTGAGAGTCGGCCGGCGTATAGGTATCTACGCCGCGTGGAACATCGGGCTTAGGCTTGCCAGGGGCAGGTATGTTACCGTTCTGAGCACAAATGACAGGCTTCGGACTGACGGGCTTGAGATTATGTCGCAGGCCCTTGGCCGGCATCCCGACATTGCCCTCGTCTACGGGGATTCATATATGACAATGAGGCCGCATGAGAGCTTTGAGTGCCACACCGGAGCACCCTCAATGGTATGGCCGGAATATCAGTATGAGGACTTGCTTAAGACCTGCCGCGTCGGGCCTCATCCCATGTGGCGCAAATCCGCATCGGACGCCATAGGGTTTTTTGATGAGACATACATTGCAAACGGCGACCAGGAGTACTGGCTTCGTATGGGCGAGCGGTTTAACTTTCTCCACATCCCCGAATTCACCGGCCTCTACTGGCATAACCCTGAGTCCCTGTCACACCAGGGCGGCATACCGCTTATGGAGACCCACAAGGCGCAGTCCCTGTACCAGAAACGTTATATCAATAATTTAAAGCAAAGAGTAGTTATATACGGCATGGGGCGTCCCCTTTATATCTGGGGCACGGAGCGTCCTGCCCTCATCACCAATCACATGCTCGCAAACCTCGGCGTCCCTGTTGAGGGATTTATAGCAGACGGCCAACCGGAGCCTGGCACTATGTTTCTAACCCTGCCCGTTGCCGGGCTCAACACAGTGCTTACAGGAGGCCGCCCCTTTATCATAATCGCGGCAGAAGGCGGACATAAGTTAAAGCCGATACTGGCCGGGGCCGGTTACGTTGACCGCGAGGATTTCTGGACAAATATCTATGAACTAATCTGGTTGTGGGATTTGCATAATCCGATTGCTCAATAGATTTCACGCCAACAACTGTTTATCCAATAGATCAATAAGCATGTCTACGGCCTCAACCGCGGTAATTTGCCTGAGACATTCGGGTGAATCGCAGAGTGGTGTGTAGCCGAATTTTGTGCAAGGGCTGCATGGTAGGCGCTTATTGATAATCCTGTGGCGTTGTCCTAAGGGCGCCCATTTCTTCCCGATACCAGAACCGAAGAGGCATACAGTGGGTGTGCCGACGGCGTTGGCGATGTGCATGATGCCGCTGTCTGCGCATATCAGGGCGCTTACGGATTTCAGGAGCGGGGCAGTGTCTTGTAACGATGTGCTGCCGGTCAGGTCTAATGCCGCGGGGCAGAGTTTTTTTATTATAAGGGCGTCGGGCTTGTCTGCCTGTGCGCCGATTATCAGAATATTAAAGCCTCTGTCGAACAATATCTTTGCCACGAGGCCAAAGTTCTCACCACCCCAGCGGCGTTCTTTGACGGACGCCCCGGGGGAGATGGCAATTGTCCTGTTGGTTTTGAAGACCTCGACACTGCCGGTCTCAATAAAGGCCTCCCCTGAGAGAAACACATCGGGCACATCGCCAGGGGGGGGGGGTTATGCCAACGACTGGGGCAATAAGGTTAAAGAAACTCAGCCCTTCGTAGTCATCGTGGCCGTAGGGGACTTGATGCGTAAAGAGCTCACCTCTTTCGTTGGTGTTAAACCCAACACGCATATGGGCGCCGGTGAGATAGGCAATTATGGCCGAGAGTCTGTGCCACTGTTCGGTATCGATAACGGCGTCGTAGGAGTTTCTCAGACATTTGAGCAGTCCCCACCCGCTGTCATAGAGGTAAATTCGATTAATATCCCCTGACAGGTGAAACACACCTTGATTCCTCTTCTCACAGAGGATGTCAATGTGGGCATTCGGGCAATAATTCCTGATTTCCGCCAGGGCTGGAAGTAATAAGACCGCGTCCCCAATGCCTCCCGGACGAATCACAAGGATCTGTTCAAACGTTTCAGTGGCGCGGGATTTCCAGGTTTTATCTACACGTCCAATACGCCTTAAAATCGATATCAAGGCGCTGCCGGCCACTCCATCGACTGCCTTTAAAAGCCTGACCTTATCCATGCAGCGTATTATACCAGAATAATCGTGTGGACGGGGGATAGTGTAAGGGATATAGATAAATTAGAGGGAGACGATGGTGTATGCTGCATAATGAGGGAGGCATTAAGAGCGGGTCTGAGTTGAAGGGACAGACGAGAGATACAGAGGAGATTTCGTAAAGAGCGTAAAAGGACGCCGACGCCGGTATATATTATCAGGCAATTTTGCAATTCTATTTTTGGGCTGATTTCATGGTAAGTCATTGTATTTTATCAATAATATAGCCAGTGGCATGGTTTGTGCGGGGGTTCGATTTCGAAAGCGCCCGTGAAGCGTTGCATGAAGCCCAGGCACACGGCAACTTAGATGTGACGTAAGAAGTGTGCCTACATCCATTGGCTAATCGGCCTCTGGGCCGTATATTCTTGTTTTATACACATGCCATATTATGGTAGAATCAATGAGACGGCTGCGGGCATCAGACAAAGCATGGCAGCAGCATTGGAGGATTTATTGGAGCTGCTTAGATACATAGAGATATTTAAAAGACGAAAAAGATTGTTTTGCTTAGTCCTAAGTGCATCCGTAATACTATCGCTGCTCGTATTGCTTCTTATCAGGCCCACATACAAGTCAACCGCAAAGATATTGATAGCAAAGACAACCGTTACCAACGTTCTACTGGCAAACTGGGGCCTGACTTCACAGGTAACCAGCACCGGCGACGACATAAAGACTGACCTTGAGCTATCTAAACTAAAACCGCTGGCTGAGGCCATTATTAAGGAGTACAAGCTAAAGGGGGCATTTGGCAGCCCCTTAAAGACGGATAACTTCTTTGATGCAACTTTCTTTGAGACCCTGTTCTCTTTGCCTTATGCCGTTGTGAAGCAATATAGAGAGGCCAGCATGATGGAGATTGGCATAGTCACAATGGACCCCGATCTATCGGCTTCCATTGCCAATACCCTGTCGGCCTATTACGTTGAAGGCTCAATCGAACGGGTAAAAACTGATTTCAAGTCCGTAAAGGAATCGATAGAGTTAAAACTCCAGACGGTCAGAGACGATTATTTTAAGTACCTTGCCCTCTCCAGAGATATAAAAATCAAGGATATGAGCGTTGACCTGACAAGTGAGACAAGCAATATTATCAAGACAATATCCACCCTGAAGACTGAGATGGAAACGATAGACAAGGAGGTTGTCCAGTTAGATACGGAAATCACAAAGGGTGCGAAACAACTGAGAGAGCTGGCCGTATTCAGAAAAGAGAACTTTGAGATGAGTAAAAACTCAAGGCTTGAGACCCTGAAAAGCTCTCTGGATGAAAAGATTTTAGAAAGAGCAAGCCAGAAACTTGACTTCACCAAAGAGCATCCCAAGTATAAGATCCTTAACGAGGAGATAGAGACAATAAAAAAACAAATGAGCGAAGAGGCCGAACTCGTCCTCAGCAGAGAGGTAAAGTCACTAAATCCCGTGCACACTGAGCTATCGAGAAAGATATTAATGAACTACATAAGCAAGGAGGTGGCCCTTGCCAAGAAGGCTGTCATCCAAAAGTTTACGAAGCTCTACGAGGAGGAGCTTATAAAGATACCTCTGAAGTATGAAGAATCAGCCCGATTAGAGCCGGTGTTAACGGCGCATAAGGACATGTACGTAAGGTTTAACCAATATGCCATGCAGGCGGCCCTTGCCGAGGCCATAAACGTCTCAAAACTGAAGGTCGTCGAGCCTGCCACGCCGCCGAAAAAGAGATTTTACCCCAGGCGGGGGCGCACACTTGCGTCGGCCTTATTTATGGGCATATTCCTGGGATTAGCGGCCGTGTTTTTTGCCGAATACATGGACAAAACCGTTAAATCCAAATCGGACTTAACGGCGTCTTCCAGACTGCTTGGGCGAATTCCATATTCGCGGCAACTGAGAAATTATGAGGCATTTAGCGCCCTGGGTGAAGGCTCAAAAGAGATTGAAGCTATAAACGAGCTAAAGGACAATATTTTTTTCTATGAAACAATCAGTAAAGGCAGCGGGAAAGCCTTAATTGTAACAAGTCCGAACCACGGGGACGGAAAGACCAGCATAGCATCTCTACTTGCCATAGCATACGCCAGAGAAGGCCTGAGGGTCGTCCTTGTCGCTGCCGGAGGTGGCACCGCCGCTTTTTTCGGCATGGACGCTATGCCTGCATCACCAATGCCTACCAGGCACAACGGGCTTGACGTACTCACAGTGCCGGAGCTCACTAATGAAATCGTGACCCGGCTCCATGGCACTTATGGCCGCGTAATTATAGATACAGGTTCGCTGAGAGATTGTGTCTCGTTAGAGGGCAGTGTTATCTGTGTGGCAGAGCCGCATAAATATGAAAAGGACACATTAGACAGGGTGCAGGACATAACAAAAGACAACTTCGCAGGCTATGTGTTTAATAAGGACATGCGGCCTGAGAGGCCGTTTGACTTTAAAAAGTTACTGCCCCAAAAAAAATCCTCATAATCACCTCCTCATAAGAGCATCGAACATAACCCGATGCCCCATTTCAGAGAAGTGCATAGGGTCTCCGTATAAATAAAAGTCCTTCGAGGGGATTGCCTTTGCCAGAAAGTCCGGTACGGGGTCAATGAAATCTATGCCGTTAGCGCTGAAGAATGCTGATAGTTTTTTCTGAGGCTCATGCGGGGCCTCAGCAGTTTTTCTAAGCTGGACTTCGTAGGGGGCGATGATTACGGTAAAGGGGATATGGCGCGCATTTAGAGTATTGGCAATATTCACGATGGGTTGAATATTATTAGTAAAGAGGGCATTGTTGTCTGCGTTATAGTAGAGGGAGTCGGCCTTATAGAACCTCATCTGGGGGTCGGTCAGGAGTCCCTTCAGGTATACGTAAAGGAGGGAATTTGCCCTCAGAAATTCATTCATACCGGCAATAATGTCCACATGCCTTGCGCTGTCAAAGAGGTTAGTCTTTTGCCGGCGCGTATTGAGTTCACCGTCAATGAGGGCGGCCGAGCTGGAGTTCAAATCGTTCAGGCAGTAGATGAGCAATACCCGTGTGATTTCCGGGTGGGCTGGCAGGAAATTCTCAATAACGTTTTCATAATCATAGGAGTTATAGCCGATGACGGCAGAGTTAAAGACCCTGGCAGCGGGCATTTCTTTGCGCAGCAGGGCAGCAAGCGTGTATTGCTCTTTTACGCCCACACCAAAGGCGACCGAGTCGCCAATGACGAGGATAGTCCCGGCATATTGTTCAGAAACGTCTTCTTTATAATTTGGGGGGACACGAAACCCGTACTTATCCGTATAAACCTTTTCACCAAATGACATGGCCTCGACGTTTTTGGTGTTACCCTTACTATGTCCAAACGCGCCGGCGACAAAAAGCTCACGCGAGTTGCTGATGGGTTTTACGCTGCCGGTAAGCCTTAGCAGTACCTCAAAGGCCAACAGTACCGCGAAAACGATTACCAGAGAGAAGACAGCCAACGAGGCATTAAACAAATTTTTGTTCATATATATATTATAGAAAATTCCCGTGAATATTTTATATATTGGGCGGTAGCAAGCCAGGGCAAATGCACAATGATAATGTTACTCACCTCTCATAAGCCTCTCATATGATGGCTAAAGTAGAAGGCGAAAAAAATCAATCTCGGCCATAAGCAGGAGAAATCGTGAAATATTAAGTGCTTACAAGAAGAATATGATTACTAAGTAGCTGTAAGAAGGGATTGCCGGTATCAAAAATGATAAAAATGCTCCCCAAAACCCTTTATATCGCTAGGTGTAAATTCCTATATCTGAGCTTGGGAATATTATAAATATTGATTTTACGTATAACATTATGAAACAATAGTGTAGCAGTGCATTTATAGAGGGCGGTTAGCTCAGCTGGGAGAGCATCACGTTCGCAACGTGGGGGTCGGGGGTTCGAATCCCCTACCGTCCAATTGTATTATCCTTATAAATCAAAGACTTATGTTGTCGCGCCCCTCAAAGAAACCGTCACCAGACCGTCACCAGCTTTTTTAGGGTATCGGCGACATACGTGAATTTTTGGTATATAGTAACAGGCAATTTTGCAATTGATATTTTGGGCTGGGTTTGGTGTAAGTATGTGTATTATATAGAGATTATAGGGTTGGGCTGGGTTTAGGCGGTTCTGCAAAAAAGTATCGGGAATGCCGTTTCTTTACTGTTTTACGGTCTTTTTATGACTAAGCTTAGGATTTTTCTTAGTCAAAGCGTCAAAAGGCTGACACTTTGAGGCCTTCGCGCATGGTCTGACATAGGGTCTTATACTTCCGTCGATATGATGTTCAATGCGGCTGTCAATTCGTTCGGGAACTACCAATGACGCAAGTTTGCTGAGATTCCCCTCCGCGGTATTAATAAAGTTAAAGACAGGGTTGCTAATGGTTATCGTGCCGTGTTATTAGCAAACAAGAAAACATTGTTGTTCCCGTCATTGTCTATCATCGGCGTTACCCCTTTCTCTTTGAATTTAAACATCAGCTTAAAGAAATCATAACCATATTTTACTATTTTCCACAAGTCCCCCTGTTTGATAGCGCCCATCTTTACTGACTGGACTGCCGCAAGAACGGCTAACTGCATATCCACGGCAAGCGACCCTCTGTTAAATCTTGTCGCAATGACGACAAATTGCCTTCTTTCCTGATAGCTAATCCTGGATACGCCCGACAAAGACATATAAGCCTTATCTATAATGTTCTGAAACTCCTGAAGCGCCCTTACCGACTCCAACAACGGAAACCCGTCGTCATAATCAGGCCCCGTGATCCTGAAGACTACCTTATGTGTCTCTTGTACCTTCATGCGGCCTCCTCCCGACGGCGATTCACGCTATTTTAATCCGACACGGTTAGGTCTAATTTGCTGCCACAATGTTTGCAGAGTTTAGCCGCAGGCAATATCTTTTCAGCACACTGAGGACATGTCTTCAGTGAGGGAGACTGTACAACAAACTGTGTCAATCCAAAGAAGAGGAGGGAAGCAAGTGGTATTGACATAATAGTCGGTATCACCTGATAATTAATGGCTTCCCCCCCCTC
>PEAC01000104.1 GCA_002753305.1 Nitrospirae bacterium MYbin6 | reverse complement strand
CACTGGGGCGGCGCTTACGGCATGGGAAGTGGTAAACCGCTATAAGATGGAAAAAATTGAAGGGATACTAAAGGAATACGGTGAAGAGCCAAAGGCCGCAAAAATAGCCAGGGCCATTGTTGCTGAGAGAAGGCATAAGGCAATAGAGACATGCCGTGATTTGGCGGCACTGGTTGAACAGGTATACGGCGGGCGCGGCAAGACTCATCCGGCAACGCGGACGTTTCAGGCGTTGAGAATACACGTAAACGGCGAATTAACGGCCTTGCGTGCGGCGCTTGAGAGTTCAGCGGCTGCGCTGAAGACGGGTGGACGCCTGTGTGTAATATCGTACCATTCGCTTGAGGACAGGATTGTGAAGAATTTTTTCAGACAGGAAGCGTCCGGTGGCAGTTCCTTTAAGGTGTTAACGGCTCGAAAACCTATAGCACCCAGTGCGAAGGAGGTGCGTGATAATCCCGCCGCGCGCAGCGCAAAGCTCAGAGGAGGACAAAGGTTATGATATGTGAAAAGAGATGTACCATAATGAGTAACGTCCTGTTGGTCCTTGGCGCCTTGCTGATAGTTATCAGTGTGTTTTACACTCTGTGGTTGAGGTCTTCTATTAAGTCACTTGAGTACAAGATGGGCACCATGCAGCAGAAAAAGTACGAACTCCTGAAGAAACAGAGAAATCTCATGGCTAAAAAGGAGAATCTCCTGTCAATCAATTCCATCGACCGCGTAGCCATAAAAAAGATGGGATTTGAATTTCCAGACAGGAACAGGGTAATCTACGTAAAGGGGCCGTAACCTACGGGGGTAGTGGACGGCCGCAGTCCCAGCAGGGACGAGGTGGATATGAACAGACGTTTCATGTTGATTTATGGGCTGATTTTTGTCGGTTTTTTTGTGCTGCTGGCACGGCTTTTCGATATTATGGTCATTAAGCACGACAAGTTCGCAAAGAAGTCAGAAAACCAGCGCCTTGCAGAGGTGGATGTGCAGGTGAGGCGCGGCGTAATTGTCGACAGGCTCGGACGGAGGCTTACAGTCAACATCGAGAACAATTCGGTGTACCTGGATAAGGGCAACTATAATGAAAGCGACAAGAGGCTTCAGGAGGTGTCCGGCATTATTGGCGTAAGCTATGATGAACTCTCGGCACACGTCAGGGGAAAAAAGAATTTTGTATGGCTGAAGAGGAAAATCCCCATTGAGGAGACAGATAAACTCCAGGAAATGAAATTAAGTGGAATCGGCATAACTTCTGAACCTAAGAGAAACTATTTGCTCGGACACATGGCCGCCCATGTCATAGGTTTCGTAAACATCGACAACAAGGGGCTTGAGGGTGTGGAGGCCGTCTATGACAAAGAGCTTATTGAGGCCGGCGGCAAGTACTACATCGAAAGAGACGCCCGCGGCAACATTTTTTACAATACGAACGAAAACGAAAAGACCGGAGACACACTCACGCTGACAATAGACCAGGGGTTGCAGTTTATTGTGGAAAAGGAGCTTGACGACGCGATGGAAAAGTGGCGAGCCTCGGCGGCAACCGCCATAATGATGGACCCATATACGGGAGAGATACTTGCCCTTTCCAACCGTCCAACGTTCGACCCGAATGAACCCGGCAAGTATGGCCCCGCGGCAAGGCGCAACCGTGCCATTACGGATTTCTACGAACCTGGCTCGACGTTTAAGGTCGTAACCGCAGCCGGTGTACTGGAAGAGGGCCTTGTTAAGCCGGACGATAAGATCGACTGCCTTGGCGGCGCCATAGAAGTCGGAGGCAAGAAGATAAAGGACGCTCATCCGCACGGAGTCCTGACATTTATGGAGGTTATACAGAAGTCCTCCAACGTGGGGACAATAAAGCTTGCCCAGCGTTTGGGCAAACACAGGCTGTATAGTTATGTTAAGAAATTCGGGTTTGGAGAAAAGACGGGCATAGACCTACCAGGTGAGATATCAGGGCGGCTGAGAAATCCCGATCGATGGTCAGGGGTTTCTATCGGCGCTATCCCTATCGGGCAGGAGGTCGCCGCCACCCCGCTGCAGGTAGTCACGGCGTATTCGATAGTGGCCAACGGCGGCTACAGGATATCGCCCTCTGTTGTAAAAGAGATAGCCAGTGCCGGCAACAAGACTATTCCTGTAAATAAAAAACATAGCGGAAGCGAACAGGTTATCAGCAAAAAAACGGTCGAAATCCTTAAGACCGCCCTTATGATGGTCACACAGGACGGCGGCACGGCAAAATATGCCCGTGTCGAGGGTAACCTCGTAGCCGGCAAAACTGGTACGGCCCAGATCTTTGACAAGTCTATAGGCCGTTACTCGCCCACAGACTTTATAAGTTCTTTTGTCGGCTTTGTGCCTGCCGACAAGCCGGTATTTTCCATGATAGTCGTCGTATGGAAACCGCGTGGCGAAATCTATGGCGGCCTCGTGGCGGCCCCCGTGTTTAAGAACATCGCCACTAAGGCACTGACTTATTTAAACGTGCCCAAAGAAGATAAAGTAAAAAACCCGACCCTGGTTGTAGAGAACGAAACTTTCGGTAAAAAGGCACACGACTGACCCCACAGGGGAAATAAATAAGGAATGGTTTAAAAAGATTATGAATATAGCTCAAATATTGGATAAAATCGGAGTCAGGGAGATAAACGGCAATCTCAACAAAAGTGCTGAAGGTATCTCCTACGACTCCAGAAGGATAGAACGGGGTACGATGTTCTTTGCAGTAAAAGGACAACACACCGATGGACACGCCTTTATCGAAGAGGCAATCAAAAAGGGCGCCCACTCCGTAATCTACGAAGACGAAATAGATGTCGAGCGCTTTGACGGCAAAGACATACTGCTGGTCAGGGTTGACGATGTACGCAGGGCGCTCGCGCATATATCGTCGACATACTATGGCGACCCATCAAGGGAACTCAGGCTCACCGGCGTAACAGGCACTAACGGTAAGACATCGACATGTTACCTGATACGCTCGATTCTTTCCGCTTATGGGAAAAAATCCGGCATGATTGGCACGATTCAATACATGGTCGGTGATACCGTCTATAGCGCTTACCACACGACGCCCGAGTCACCGGAATTTCAGATGTACTTAAATAAAATGCTCACTGAGGGCTGCGAATACGCCGTAAGTGAGATCTCCTCCCATGCCCTGGCGCAATACAGGGTAGACGCGGCAGAGTTCGATGTCGCGGTTTTTACAAACCTGACACGCGACCATCTTGATTACCACAAGGACATGGATGATTATTTCAACTCAAAGCGCAGGTTGTTTAATGAGCTATTAAAGCCTGGCGGCATATCCATAGTCAACGCAGACGACGAATATGGCCGGTTGCTGATAAAAGATTGCCTGTCTAAGGGGTCTGAGATTATCACATACGGGATGGACGAGCGTGCCGATGCCAGGGCGGTGAATATCAAACGTTTTGCCAACAGGCTGGAATTTGATATATCTTACGGCGGCGCCCAGTTCAACATAGTTTCCAATCTGCGGGGATATGTCAATATCTATAACATACTTGCGGCCTTTTCGGCCTCTGTGGCGCTTGGGATTCCCTATGAGGCAATCATTGCCGGAATTTTCGGACTCAAGAGCGTACGCGGGCGGTTTGAGCCGGTTGAGTGCGGACAGTCCTTCTCCGTAATAGTTGATTATGCGCACACGGACGATGCCCTCCATAACGTGATAGACAGCATGAAGAAACTCTGTGCGGGAAGGATAATAACCGTGTTTGGCTGCGGCGGCAACCGTGACACGGGAAAGCGCCCGATAATGGGACGTATTGCCTCCACACTCAGTGATTTCACCATCATAACGAGCGACAACCCCAGGTATGAAGACCCGGATGAGATTATAAAACAAATCATGGGCGGCGTAGAGGGCAGCAACTATGCTGCGCTGCCTGACAGGAAAAACGCCATAAAAATGGCCGTCAACATGGCCGCCCCCGGCGACGTAGTCCTGATTGCCGGCAAGGGCCATGAAAACTACCAGGACATCAAGGGCGTCAGGCATCCGTTTGACGACAAGGAAGTGGCAGAGAAGTTTATAATGAAAAGGCTTAAGGAGGGGGGCCAGTGACTCCATTTAGTTTAGAGTCCGTGCGCGGGGCCGTTAATGCAAAAGCGGTGAATGCCGCGGCGCTGGATAATTCCGGAGGCCGTGAAGTCTTCTTTACCGGTGTCTCTACGGACTCAAGGACAATCAAGGCCGGGGAGCTGTTTTTTGCCCTCAAGGGGGACAACTTCGACGCCCACGGCTTCATGGAAGATGTGTCGCGTATCGCAGCCGGTGCGGTTGTTTCTCGTAAAGTTGCCTCAACCAGGGAAGGCTTTATCCAGATTGAGGTGGATGACACGTTACAGGCGCTCCAGCGCCTTGCCGCCCATGCCAGAGGAATACGTCCACTGAAGGTTATCGCCATCACGGGCAGCAACGGCAAGACCACCACAAAGGAGATGGCAGCGGCAGTGCTTGCCAAAAAATATACGGTTCTTAAGACCGAAGGGAATCTCAACAACCACATAGGGCTTCCCCTTACGTTGCTGCGGCTTGGCGGCACGGAGGATGCGGCAGTCCTTGAGATGGGGGCAAGCAAGGCCGGAGACATTGCCGAGCTGTGTGAGATAGCAGCCCCGGACATTGGAATCCTTACGAACATCGGCCCGGGACATCTTGAGGGCTTTGGCAGCATGGAAGGCGTACGCGCGGCAAAACTTGAGCTTATGGACTTTTTATCTGCCAAAACTATTATTGTAAACGGCGACGACGACTTTCTAATGGAAGGCGTAACGCAGAAAAATAAGACACTCAAGAAGGAGATTATCACAATTGGAATTGAAAAAGATGCGGACATCAGCGGGCGCATAATTACAGGGATGGACACAACGGCCCTCAGGGCGGCCATCATGTTTCCCAACGGGCAGGAGATAGATGTGACTATACAAAGCGGCGGGGCACATAACGTATATAACGCCCTGTCGGCGGCCGCGGCAGGGTATCTCATGGGAGTACCCCGCGAGGGCATCAGCCAGGCCCTCTGCGAGTTCAAGGGGGTGGCAATGAGGCTTGAGCATAGGGAGATTAACGGCTCTATGGTAATTTGTGATTTTTACAACGCCAATCCGGCCTCAACGGCGAATGCGCTGAAGGAGCTGGCCAGGCTGAAAAAGGATAGGGCAGTCGCGGTACTGGGCGATATGCTTGAGCTTGGGCCTCACGCTGAGCAATATCACAGGGAGCTGGGAAGATGGATGGCCGCGCAGCCGGTAGACTTGTTTATCGCCGTGGGGCCTTTGATGAAAATGGCATGTGAGGAATTCAAGTCAGCGCGTGAGGCATTGGGCATGCACGTAAACGGTTCGTCTGTATGTGCCGCAAGCGCTGTTGAGGCAGGGCGTATGCTGAAGGAATCAATGTCTGGCGCTACGGTGCTGATAAAGGGTTCTCGCGGATTAAAAATGGAGAGGGTGCTGGAATAATATTATGCTATATTACCTGTTATATAGTCTCAAAGATGTCTTTTCACCGCTAAACGTATTCAGATACATAACGTTTCGCACAGCAATTGCCGTAATCACGGCCATGGCGATAACCTTTATACTGGCCCCCGAGGTAATACGCTATCTTAAGCGCATAAGCCTTACGCAGCAAATCAGGGACGACGGCCCGCAGAGCCATCTCTCGAAGGCGGGTACTCCTACGATGGGCGGTATTCTCATAATTATATCCATATTGGTAACCGTGCTGTTATGGGGTAATCTCGAAAATAAGTATGTCTGGATGATGATTGTCTCGACGTTTTGTTTTGGCGCGATAGGGTTTTTAGACGACTACCTGAAGGTCTCAAGGCGCAACCCCAAGGGACTAAAGGGCAGGTACAAGTCTGGCCTGCAAATAATAGTGGCCCTGGTTATCGGCCTGATTCAGTATTATGATTTCTCAGACCCATACAGGACGATGCTGATAATACCGTTTTTCAAGAAGTGGCTGTTCGATTTAGGGGTATTTTACATACCCTTTACGGTGTTGGTAGTGGTGGGGTCGTCAAACGCGGTGAACCTGACGGACGGGATAGACGGTTTGGCAATCGGGCTTGTGGGGATAGCGGTGTTTGCGTCGGGGCTGTTGGTGTACATATCTGGGCATGTTGGCTTGGCACAATATTTGCAAGTGATTTACATAACCGGCATCGGCGAGCTGACCGTTTTTTGCGGCGCGATGCTCGGAGCGGCTCTTGGTTTTTTGTGGTACAATACTTATCCGGCAGAGGTTTTCATGGGAGATGTAGGATCTTTAGGGCTTGGTGGGGCACTTGGCACACTGGCAACGATTACAAGACACGAGATAGTTCTGCTGGTTGTAGGCGGTATTTTCGTGATAGAGGCACTGTCAGTAATTTTACAGGTAGCGTCATATAAATTGACAGGCAAGAGGATTTTTAAGATGGCTCCGATACACCACCATTTTGAGTTAAAGGGGTGGCCCGAGCCAAAAACAGTTATCAGATTCTGGATTGTGGGAATTATGCTTGCATTGCTAAGCTTGGCAACTATTAAATTGAGGTGATGACAATGGATGGACGTTTCTTATCGAAGTGCAGGGTGTATGTGGTTTTATCGATTGTAATATGTGCCGTGTTATTGACGGTGAACGCGTTTGCGAAAACACCGGGCGTATACCCCGAAATAACCGCAAGGGCGGCGGTCATTATGGACGGGGACAAGGTATTGTACGCGAAAAACCCAACCATGAAGCAGCCCCCGGCGAGCACGACAAAACTGGTAACGGCAATGGTGGTACTTGACAGGATGAACCCAAACGACATAGTAACCATCTCCGGCAATGCGGCAAAACTCCATGGGGCGCATGTGGCGCTGCGCGAGGGTGAGAGGTTCTACGTCAAAGACCTGTTAAGCCTCCTGCTGATGAAGTCTGTAAATGGAGCGGCTTTGGCCCTTGCCGAGGCGGTATCCGGCGACGAGAAAGACTTCGTAATGCTGATGAATGAAAAGGCATTGAGCCTCGGGGCAACGAATACGAGATTCATAAACTCCCACGGCCTCCCCGGTGAAGGGCAGTACATAACGGCATACGATTTAGCGGCAATAATGAAGAAATCCCTGGAGTATTGCCTTATAAAAGAGACAATAAACACAAAGACGAAAAAAATAGCATCCTTAGAGGGAAGGCAATTCACACTGGCAAACACGAACAAGCTCTTGTGGAGCGATGACGACCTCGTCGGTGGTAAGACCGGCTATACAAGGGAGGCGCGGCACTGTCTGGCGTTTGCGGCCGAAAAGGGAGAAAACACGCTGGTAGCGGCCCTTTTAGGTGACGGCAGAAGGTCGGACTTATGGAAGAGCGCCAGATTTGTACTGTCCAAGGGCCAGGACATCTCCTCTACGCACGCAAAGCCCGTAATTTATTACAGCAACATAGCTGACGAAAAAGAGATAAAGACAGCAAAAAAATCCTCCCGCACCGGCACTGTAAAAAAATATGGCCGCAAGAAACACAGGGTTGAAAGGGATAAGCGTATTGATGCAATAGCCGCTTCGTATATGGATGCCGAAAATGGCGACGCACAGCAGACCATTGCCAAGAAATCCAGTGCAAAAAAGAAATTGAAAAAATCCAGGATACATACCCTCAAGGGCACCACAAAATCTAAGGCACTTGCCCGTAAGGCAGCCACGGGGCAACATAACAATGCTAAGAAAGATGCCCCATGCCGTACAGCCTACAAGGGCGGCAAGACAAAAAACTGCACGGCTGACGGCAGCTCTATCCCTCAGATATATAAGGCCGTTTCGGCAGATAACGCCGTACGGTTTTATAATTAACTCACAGGTGGATGAACATGGAAATGTATAAAAATTACAAGGGCAAACATGTAGTGGTAGTAGGGCTGGCCAGAAGTGGCGTAGGAGCGGCTAACCTCCTTGTGAGGCTTGGTGCGAATGTGACGGTGATGGACGTAAAGGGCCCGGATGAGCTTGAGAAGTATATCGGCAAGCTAGACCCTGCGGTCACCATAAAGCTGGGCCGGCATAACGAGGAACTAATCGACACGGCAGACACGGTAGTAGCAAGCCCCGGCGTGCCGCTCAATATACCGGTATTTGCCAGGGCGCGCCAAAAGGGCATACGCATAGTAGGGGAGCTTGAGCTTGCTTATCAGGTGCTTGAGGAACTAAGAAAATCAGGGGCCGCCGGGTTCCTTGCGATTACAGGGACAAACGGCAAATCCACAACAACGACACTCCTGTATGAGATATTGATTCACAGCGGTTTTAATGCCATCATAGGGGGCAACATCGGCAAGGCACTGACCGAGGAGATAAGCAAGCTGGTGAATGATTTCGAGCGTCCCCGTGAGTTCGTAAGCCCGGACTATATTGTCACTGAGGTGTCGAGTTTTCAGCTTGAATCCGCAGAGAAGTTCAGGCCAAAGGTGG
This sequence comes from Nitrospirae bacterium MYbin6, assembly GCA_002753305.1. GTDB lineage: Bacteria > Nitrospirota > Thermodesulfovibrionia > Thermodesulfovibrionales > Magnetobacteriaceae > Magnetominusculus. Next base: position 2,512 of record PEAC01000104.1, on the reverse strand, counting down.
CTGCGATATTAAACGTAACACCGGACCATCTTGACAGACATATTACAATGGACGATTACCTTGACGCAAAGTGCAGGATATTTCAAAACCAGGACCAGATGAACTTCCTTGTCTTAAACGCAGACGACCCGCTGACCCCAAAAATCGCGGCTAAGGTTAAGCCGATGGGGCCTGAGATACTCTACTTCAGCAGAAAGAACAAGGTCAGAGGGGCATACTACGCAAAGGGCATAATAACGTTTAACATCCCTGAGTTAGAGGTGCTTTGCCCCGAACTGGTAGTAAACGAAATCCCGGTGTTTCACACTAGTAATTTCAGGATAAAGGGCCTGCATAATATAGAAAACGCGATGGCGGCGTCCCTTATGGCGCTGGTAAGCGGGTGCTGCGTCTCGGACATATACACAACGCTGATGTCGTTTAAGGGTCTTGAGCACAGGCTTGAGTTTGTGGAAGAAGTAGACGGTGTAAAATACTTTAACGACTCCAAGGGGACAAATATCTGGTCTGTGGTGAAATCGTTAGAGGGTTTTGAGGAGCCGATAGTGCTGATAGCCGGTGGCAGGGACAAGGCCGGGGACTTCTCCCCTCTTAAGGAATTAATAAAAGAAAAGGTCAGGGCGGTGGTCTTAATAGGCGAGGCGGCCGGGAAGATTCGCAAGATCGTAAGCGGCGTAACCGAGGTTCATATGGCTTCGTCAATGTATGAGGCCGTTATGAAATCGAAGGAGATAGCCCAGTACGGGGACATAGTGCTATTGTCGCCGGCCTGCGCGAGTTTCGATATGTTTAAGGACTTCGAGGACCGCGGCTCCGTATTCAAAGAGGCTGTGTTGCGCCTGCCAGGCAGCAGGACGGCCCTGGAAGCGGTTGGCGCTTCAGTTTAGGGAATATGGAAGAGTCAGTTAACCAGATAAATCAGGTAAGGGGACAGTTCGACAAGATACTGTTTGTGTCGGTATTGTGCCTCATGCTTATAGGCGTGTTTATGGTCTACAGCGCTACGAGCGTCGTTGCGCCAACCAGGGCTGAGACTGCGGCGCCAAAGACGGATACAGCGGCAACATCCCTTACCGACCTCAGGTATTTGAAAAAACACCTGGCCTCAATAGTCTTGGGGTTTTGCATTATGGCGGCAATGTACAAGGCTAATGCGGATTTGTTGAAGAAGGCGGCTCTGCCGCTTTTAATAGTTTCAGTGTTGCTGCTCATAGCGGTCAAGATGCCGGGCATTGGGGTTACCGTAAACGGGGCAAGAAGGTGGATAAGGGTAATGCATATAACGTTTCAGCCATCGGAGTTGGCAAAGCTGTCGATGGTATTGATTATGGCAAAGTACTTGTCAGGGGAGTCATTTGTCCCTGAGAGCGTGAAGTCATTTGTAAAACCTGTAGTGCTGATGCTGGGAGTTCAGGGGATGCTGCTGTTACAGCCGGATTTTGGCTCGGCAGCGATTATTGGAATCATTACGTTTTCACTGCTTTTTTTGGCCGGCGTGAGGATAAAGTACATATTATCGTTAGGGGTAGTCCTGATACCGGTAGTAATCAAGCTGATAATGGAGCCATACAGGTTAAAGCGCGTCCTGGTGTTTCTGGACCCGTGGGCGGACGAGAAAAAGGGCGGTTTTCAGTTGATACAGTCGTTTGTGGCCCTGGGAAACGGTGGGATAGACGGCGTGGGAATAGGCAAGAGCACACAAAAACTGTTCTTCCTGCCTGAGGCCAAGACGGACTTCATCTTCGCAATCGTAGGGGAGGAAACAGGACTTATCGGGGCCGCTATTGTGGTGCTCTTGTTTTTCACGGTTTTTATAAGAGGTATTTACATAGTCAGGAGATTAAAGGAAGGATTTTTTATGTACACGGCCGTGGGGTTAACGCTGTTGATCTCGATTCAGGCGGTGATAAACATGGCGGTGGTATCGGGCTTGCTGCCGACAAAGGGGCTGCCGCTGCCCTTTATAAGCTACGGAGGGTCGTCGATGATATTAAACGCCGCGGCAGTGGGGATACTTCTGAACCTCGCGGAGGGTGAGGTAAGACAGGAGTCCCGCGCGGTAGAAAGACAACAGGACAGTAAAATTAATCGAAGAAAGGGAAGGATATTTACGTATGCCAAGTGATTTTACGGAGACAACTATGAAAAAAACAACGATAGTGATAGCCGGCGGGGGCACGGGCGGGCATCTGTACCCGGGAATAGCGATTGCCGAGGAGTTGAAAAAACAATTAGATGATGTGGAAGTCATCTTCATGGGCGCTGAGAGGGGTATTGAGGCAAGGATATTGCCAGGTGAGAAGTACTACGTAAAATTATTCAAAATGGAAGGCTTCGTAGGGGTTTCATTAGGCAGAAAGGTAGTTGCCCTCTACAGGTTTATGATGGCATTTTTTAAGGCATACGCGTTTCTCCGGGGGCTTCGTCCCGGTATAGTAATCGGCACGGGTGGGTACGCCTCGTTTATCCCGGTACTTGCGGCCATACTCCAGGGCCACAAACGACTGTATCA
>PEAC01000103.1 GCA_002753305.1 Nitrospirae bacterium MYbin6 | reverse complement strand
TCATTGGGTTGGCGGGAATTGTAAACTCATATCTACAAAACACGCCCATAATATAAGGTTCTACAGCTTAACCCATTTTTTTGACGCAGACCCAAGGCGTCGTACCTTATTCTTTTAATTCAGATAAAGTGTTATACTTAACAGTCAAATATATCAGGGGGATAAAGAGAGCTATGAAAATCAGCCGCTTTTATCTTTATATTACGCGTCGATTTGCGCCAAGCATGGGCTTATGCATCGTTTCAGCTGTTTTTTTCATATTGTATCCTGCCACAATAACTGCCCAGACTGTACCGGCGTTAATAGTTGGCAGTGAGACAGACTTTCCGCCATACGCCATCGTTGACGCCAAAGGCCATGCCGACGGCTTTTCTGTGGAGCTTATCAGAGAGGTTTCCGGTGTTATGGGATTACCCATAGATATCCATACCGGACAGTGGAAGGATATTCTCTCAGAGTTTAAGAAAGGGAACATCGACATACTGCCCCTGGTTGCCCTGTCAAAACAAAGGGCTGATATGGCCGCGTTCACCAAGCCTCACACGGTAACGTATGACAGTTTTTTTGTCCGAAAAGGTTCACCGCCAATTCGCTCAATAGCGGATGCCAAGGGCAAAGAAATATTGGTTATGTCCAGTGACGCCGCTCATGAGAATTTAATTGCCTCCGGTGTGCCTGTTCGCGTCGTTGAGACAAAAACCATTCCGGATGCCATGCGGCAATTGGCGCTGGGCCGCCATGACGCAGTGCTGGTATCAAAGTTGATAGGACACATGGTACTGCGCGAACTCAAACTGGACCCTGCCATTATATCCGGCCCGCCTATTAATGATTACAACCGACAGTTTGCCTTTGCAGTGCAGCCCGGTAACTATGAACTTCGCGATAAGCTGGACCAGGGTATCGCCATTGTCCGTACCACGGGTAAGTACGATGCGCTTTACGATAAGTGGTTTGGCGGTATTGAGCCGAAAACCGAATTCCCCTGGCGCGCTATAATATGGATAGGAAGCATCGGATGCCTGGCGCTTATTCTTATCTCTTTGTGGATAGTGATGCTTCGGCGTAAAGTACATCAACGCACGGCTGAACTGCAGAAAGCGCTTGCCATTGCCAAGGCGGCTGAAGAGGAGATAAAGGGGTTAAACAAAACGCTTATTGATGAGCTAAATGAACGAAAGAAGATTGAGAATGAATTGAGGGCATATAAAAATGATCTTGAGGACATGGTTGCAAAACGTACTGAGGAATTGACAGAGGTAAAGGATCGCTTTCGCACGGCATTTGAGTTCAGCACAGTAGGAGTGGCAATAACATCGCCGGAAAAGGGCTGGATAGACGTAAATGACGAAGCATGCAGGATGTTAGGCTATTCTAAGGAAGAATTAAAAAGTATGACATGGGCTGAAATAACTCATACCGACGATATTGAACCAGACGTAACGCAGTTTAACCGCGTGCTTGCCGGTGAAATAAACGGATATAATCTGGAAAAACGATTTATATGCAAAAACGGCACAATTATCTACACAACACTTTTACTCAACTGTAGACGCAGCGCAGATGGCAGCGTCAACTACTTCATAGCCATACTTGAGGATATTACTGAGCGTAAGCGCATGGAAGAGGAACTGAAGACGTTAAACACCAATCTTGAAAAGATAGTGGCAGAAGAAACCAGGAAAAGGCAACAGCACGAGCAAATGTTAATCCAACAATCCAAGATGGCATCTATGGGTGAGATGATAAGCATGATATCCCATCAGTGGAGGCAGCCTCTGAATGCTATATCATTAACCGTGCAGGACATAAACGATGCATATAACTATGGTGAGTTCAATGAGGAGTATATAAAAGATGTTGTCGATACCACGATGGGACAAGTAACATTCATGGCAAAGACAATTGATGATTTCAGAAATTTCTACAAACCGTCAAAGGAAAGGGTACAATTTAATATAATAACTTCAATAGAAGAGTTGCTCTCAATGTTCGGGGAACTGTTTAAGAAAAGCGATGTAGATATCTCTGTGACAGCCGGGCAGGTTACAACGCCAACCACGGAGGGATACCCCAATGAGTTTAAACAGGTAATACTCAACATTGTAAATAACTCAAGAGACGCGATTAGCTCTAAAAGAGAAGCAGACAATAATATACAGGGGCTGATTGAAATAAACATCAGCAATAATGCGGAAAGAGATAAGGTAATCGTTTCGATAAGAGATAACGGAGGCGGTATCCCGGAAGATTTAATAAATAAGATATTTGAACCCTACTATACGACGAAGGGAGAAAAAGGCTCCGGGATTGGGCTATACATGTCCAAAACGATAATAGAGGCAAACATGGGCGGCAGCCTTACGGTCAGAAATGTAGATGGAGGGGCGGAGTTTCTGATTAGTATGTGTGTATTGGCCGACGCAACGCAGGCATAGCGCGTTTGCCAGTTGTTTACGGTTGCGGGCAGTACCAGTGCTATGATAATATCATACAGACGCTATGGAAAGACATATAAGCAATGAAGATGAATTGCAGGTTGCCATTACTGAAAACCGCTATTTGAAAGACACAATAGAGGCGATGCGCAGGCAGATTGAGTTCATACAATTTGAAAAAGAGGACTCTATCAGAAGGGCAGCGGCGGCGTCCAACACGGAAATGTCACAGCTTCAGACCACCATTGTCGAGCTTCGAAAGGCACTGGAGCGTATGAGCCGTGAAAAAGACGAGGCGGTTCAAAAAACCGCTGCCACAATGGCCGACGAGGCAACCCAGATAAAGGCAATAGTGGCCGGTATGCGCCGTGAAATGGAACTAATGTCTTTTGAATCCGATAAACGGCTTGACGAGGAACGCGCGGCACATCGAAACGAGATAAACCAGTTACAAAAGACAATTCAGGCCCTGAGGCTGGAGTTAGAGGAAAAGAACAGACGGCTGTGAAAAAGAAAATTGAAAAATCGGCAGAGGCACCGGACACACTTCACACCGCGCATCGTGAGCTTCAGAAGAAGCTCAGGCAGGCGGTAATGCTCCTCAGCGTATCGCATAAGCTTGCCGCAATCGACTCGCTGGATGAGATCCTTGAGGTGTTTGTCAACATGGTTGTCTCTGAGATTTCCGGTGAGCGCGGCTCAATCTTTCTCAATGACAGCGGTACGGGCGAGCTATACTCCATCGTGGCGCAGGGCGGGTTTAAACGCCAGATTCGCTTTCTCAACACGAGCGGTATCGCGGGCGATGTCTTCAAGTCGGCTAAGGGCGTCATCGTCAACGACGTATATAAAGACAAACGTTTTAATCAGGAGATTGACCAGCAGACGGGCTATAAGACCAATACGATGGTGTGCGTCCCAATTGTTACCGGCAAGTCCGAGGTACTGGGGGTCGTACAGGTTCTGAATAAAAAGAAGGGCAAGTTCAGCACAGATGACATCATGCTGCTTGAGGCAATGACCAAGCAGGCGGCAATAGTGCTGCAAACCGCCCAGTTCGTCGAGCAGATGCAGCGCTCGCGCGCCCAGGAGATGGAGTTCCTTGACATAGTGGCTGACATTACATCAGAAATCGAGTTAAGCACGCTGCTGCGTAAGGTAATGAGTGAGGCCACGAAGATGCTCCATGCCGAACGCTCGACACTATTTATCAACGACGCAAAGACCAACGAGCTGTGGTCAATGGTTGGTGAGGGCATAGACATGACCCAGATTCGCTTTCCCAACCATTTAGGGATAGCCGGGGCGGTCTTTACCAGCGGCAAGTCCGTAAACATACCTTACGCGTATGCCGATTTGCGTTTTAATCCGGCCTTTGATTATAAGACCGGGTTTTTCACGCGCTCCATGTTGTGTACCCCTGTGGCCAACAAGCAGGGCAGGGTAATTGGCGTTACACAGGTGCTGAACAAGCGCGGCGGCCCGTTTACCGATGAGGATGAATCGCGCCTGAAGGCCTTCACAGCACAGATATCAATCGCCCTTGAAAATGCCAAACTCTTTAACGACATTCAGAACATGAAAAATTATAACGACAGCATGCTCCAAAGTATGAGTAACGGCGTAGTAACCCTTGACGAAGAGGGAAAGATAATCACATGCAACGCCTCAGGGCTGCACATACTAAAGACAAAAGCTGAGTTGATACTAGGCAAGGAGATTGCCGGTTTCTTCACCGGACAAAACTCATGGATAATAGAGAAAGTAAAACAGGTCGAGCAAAGCCGGAGCGCCGAGATAACCATGGACGCGGCACTGGTGTTTGAAGGGGAGAGCGTATCGGCCAACGTTACGGTGCTGCCCCTTGTAAGCGGAGAGAGGAAGAAGCTTGGCAACATGATAATCCTTGAGGACATCTCCGGCGAGAAGCGTATGAAATCCACCATGTCGCGATATATGGACCCCGCGCTGGCCGACCAGCTCCTGGCCGGTGGGGACGATATTCTGGGTGGTAAGAGTACGATAGCCACGGTGTTGTTTTCAGACATACGCGGCTTCACTACCTTTACGGAGGAACTTGGGGCGCATGGCACAGTTAGCCTCCTGAATGAGTACTTCACGCTGATGATGGACTGCATTCAGGCCGAAGGCGGGATGCTGGATAAGTTCATAGGCGACGCAATAATGGCGGGCTTTGGCATACCCATTCCGTATGATGACAACGAGGACAGGGCCGTACGCTGCGCCATTGCTATGATGAAATCCCTCTGGCAGTGGAATCTCAAACGCGCCGGCAACAAGATGAAAACGATAGACATAGGCATCGGCCTCAACACCGACACCGTAGTGTCGGGCAACATCGGCTCGCCCAAGCGGATGGACTTTACGATGATTGGGGATGGCGTCAATCTGGCCTCAAGGCTTGAGTCCGCATGCAAGCAGTACGGCGCAAGGATTCTCATCACTGAAAATACTTATAACAAGCTGCACGGCATATACCAGATTCGCGACATAGACGACGTAATAGTCAAGGGCAAGACAAAGGCCGTAAAGATATATGAGGTCCTTGACTATCACACGGAGGAGACATTCCCGTGTCTCATGGAGACATCGGGCTACTTCAGAGAGGGTCGCAAGGCCTATCATAGCGGAGACTGGGAACATGCGGTAAAATTATTCAGGGAATCCCTGAAACTAAACCCCGCGGACAAGCTCTCAGAAATCTACATAGAGCGCTGCGAAAAATTAAAGGCCTCCCCACCGCCGGGTACATGGGACGGCGTCTGGACAATGAAATCAAAATAAACGGGAATCCCGCCGTTTATATAACCCTAAATCCGATATAGAGAAGCGAAAAATGGAGAAAGCCCCCGTGTTTTAAAGGTCTCAGATGATATAAAATATCACCTGGCAGGTTAAACAAAAAAGCAGGAGTGCTAAGAATATGATAGCACAAACTTTATTTTCGTTCAAGTTAGAGACGACGAGAGAGAAATTAACAGCCCACGGGGGATTGGCCGAGGTAAAGGGTAATGGAATCCGGTATGTACTGAGGCGTAATCCCCAGCGGTCACAGGAGATAGGAAAGTCGCGTGAGGATACGCTGCAATCATTGGGCAAGGATGTTGACAAGCACAACAAATACCTTGCAGAACATGTGAAAGCCAAGGTAACAGCAGCCCTGCGGGAAAAGACTAAGCGATTGAATATTTCTAACCTCATCCCCGTGAATCAGTTGAGAGACTGATAGAAGCCGCTCGCGTCAAATTGCCGGAGGTATTACCAAGTTGAGACATCATTGCAACCACTAAGAGAAAACTGCCATCCCGCCGTATTATGAAGTAATATCATATACTTATAGCATTTTATCGCACTTTTTCACCAGGAACATCCGTTAAAGGGTGGGAGATAATTCGCATCACTTTTTCTAAGGCAGGTTTAAAGTAACGACACAGGGTGAAATAATCAAACCTTATAAATAAGGCTGCCTTCGCCGTTGTACTGGCTTACATCCTGTACTCTAACTTATTTGGATTATGATATGGTCGCCTTATACATTCTGCCCTGAAATGCACCGGTTGATTTCAGTTTTCGCTCTATGTCCAACAAGATCTGTTGTCTGGTTTTATTCCAAACGGGGGCTATCAGAATATCGTCAGGGGCGGTGGCAAACATCCTCTGCAGCACTATCTCCGGCGAGAGGCGCTCTATGAACTCTATGAGAAAATCCAGGTAGCGCTCGTACTCAAATACGAAAAAGGGATTCTTTGCATACTGCACTGCCATCGCCGTGCCTTTGACTATCTGCAACTGATGTATCTTCAGAAACTCTATACGCAGCCCCGAGACAGCCTCGGCCATCGAGAGCATCTCATCAATTGTCTCCGTTGGGAACCCTGCTATTATGTGCGCCCCGATGCGTAATGAGCTTCGGGCCGCCGCCATCTCTACCGCGTCAAGAAAGCAGGCGTAGCCATGCCCCCTGTTAATGTAGGCGAGGCTCTTGTCGTATATCGACTGAAGCCCAAACTCTATGAGCACAAAGTAGTCCTTCGCTATGGACTGAAGAAGGTCGAGTTTTTCTTCGTCGACGGCATCTGGCCTGGTGCCTATTGCTATACCCACTATGCCTGGATGCGCCAGGGCCTCATAGTATAAGCGCCTCAGCTCATCAACAGGGGCGTATGTGTTTGTGTATGGTTGAAAGTAGGCGATAAACTTCCTGGCCTTATATCTTTTTGACAGATATGATATGCCGTTTTCTACCTGTTGCCTCACACCGAGGGCCGGCTTGCACGACGATGGGCGGAAGCTGTCGTTATTGCAATAAATGCACCCTCCAACGCCTGCCGTGCCGTCTCTGTTTGGACACGTAAATCCCGCGTCTATGTTGACCTTGAATACGCTTTCGCCAAATAGTTCTCTCATGTGAAGGCCAAAGGAATTATAGCTGCGTTGGGTTATTACGTTGCCCATAGTGGTATGATTATCTACCTTTTATCCCTGCCGTGTCAAATATTAAATTAATTATCCGGCTTCAGGGCCTTTATGAGATTTGATTGTGCCTGCGTGTAGTTCGGATTGCGCGAGAGCGCCCCTTGAAACAGTAGCGCCGCGGTCTCGTGTCTGCCTAATGCCATCATAGCCTCACCCAGGCCGTTATATGCCTCGGGAATATCGGGTTTAAGTTCGATGGCCTTTTTAAAACTCTCCATTGCCTGCTCAAACCGGCGGGTTCTCATATAGACTACACCCTTGTTGATATAAACGTCCACGCGGTTTGGCTCTATTGCGATGGCCTTGTTGAAGGCATCAAGGGACTCGTCAAGCCTTCCATCTTGTGCCAGCACAGTGCCAAGGTTGTAGTAGAGCAGCGCACTTGTTTTAACCGTCTCTGCCGCATGGCTCAATAAAACGGTGGAATTCTGCCAGTATCCAGCCTGTTTAACTGAAAGCGTGATAGTGGCATAGAGAATCACACCAGCTGCCAATGCCGAGAAAAACTTCATGGGCAGATGCTCAAGCAACTTTGGTGGTATCACATAGGCTGCCATGATAAATAGCCCGATAAAGGGGAAATACGTATACCTGTCGGCCATCCCCTGGGCGCCCACTTGTACTATACCTATTACCGGAACCATCGTCCCCAAAAACCAAAACCAGCCGCTGAAATAATATGGCGACCTCCTTATGGCCAACACCACATACACCGACACGCCCAATAATATTGCAACCGCAGTTGTCCACTGCCACGGCTCTATCGCCTCCATGCGCGGATAAAACACCGACAACTCTGTCGGAATCAGCGCATTTTTTATATACATCACATATGAAATTACCACGTTGCCAAGGCGAAGGGAAAGCGGAAAATCAGCAAGCGTTACTACGGCCTTGTAGTTTTTCTGCGCGTAATAGGTGATAACACTAAATACACCCGAAATCAGGAACATGGGGATTTTCTCCATGATTAGTTTACCGATGCCGTTTTCGCTGTTTTTTAGCCGCCCAAGCGGCCAGTGATCCATTAACAGGAGCACAAAGGGCAGGGTAACAAGCATCGGCTTTGACATCAGGCTAAGGACGAAAAAAACAATCACACCGGCGTATCTCTTCAACGAAGGACGCTCTGCGTATTTCACATAGAGAAACATTGCGATAAATCCAAACAGCGCGCTTAGGAGGTCTTTACGCTCAGACACCCAGGCAACAGACTCCACATGGGCTGGATGAAAGGCAAACAACGCGGCAATAAACGCACTTCGCCATAGTGCCCCGGTCATTTCCTTAAACAGAAGAAACAACAGCACGGTATTGATTATGTGAAGTATAAGGTTAGTCATGTGATGTCCGCCCGGGTGCGTCCCGTAAATTGTTGCGTCAACCATGTGGGAGAGCCACATCAGGGGAACCCAGTTGCCCTCAAGCGTTGTAGTAAATGCCCATTTAATCCCCTGTGGGGTAAGGCCGCCCTGTACGTAGAGATTGTTTGATATGTGGATTGCGTCGTCAAATAAGATGAAATCGAAGTTTCTAACCGGCAAAAAAACTATCAGGGCCGATATGGCAAGAAATAATACGATGAGGTCGGTGAAATCAAACTTTTTAATTATGCTGTGCATATGGCGCTATGGCGGCCATGGCAAAGGATTTGCCATGAGAAAAGGGGGTACGGCGGAAAGCGTAGAGTGCCGCCCGCCGTTGCCCTTGTCTGGTTTATTATTGTTTAGCAGCCTTTTTAGCAGGCTTTCCGTCCGCTCTCTTGTGCAACCAGTTGGTAATTGCCGGGGCAAGTTCTTTTTGGGATTTGCCGCCTACAAACACTCCAATGTGTCCGCCCTTAAACTCATAGAGTTCCTTGTCGGTACTGCCTACGAGGTCATTCAAAGGTTTTGTCGCGTCTGGCGGTACGATGTGGTCGCCTGAGGCAAATATGTTCAGAAGCGGCATGGTAAGGTTTTTGAGGTTTACCGATTTGTCGCCAATCTTTAGTGTACCCTTAATGAGTTTATTCCCCTGGTACATGTCCTTGATGAACTGCCTTATGGTCTCGCCGGCCTGGTCGGGGCTGTCGAATATCCACTTTTCCATTCTGAGGAAATTCAGGAGTTTTTCCTTGTCTTCCACTACATCAAGCATTCCGATGTATTTCCCGACATTAAGGGTTATCGGCATAAGCATGAGGAAGCCGGAATTGAGAAAATCTCCGGGCACCACGCCGTAGGCGTCAACCAGGGCATCTGCATTCATGTTTCTTGACCAGTTAAACAGCAGCCCTTTCTTGACGGAAAAATCTATAGGCGTGACAAGCGTTATAAGGTTTTTTATCTTCTCCGGATAGATTGACGAAAATATCGTGCAGAAGGTGCCGCCCTGGCAGATGCCCATCAGGTTGATTTTATCCTGATTTGTCGTTTCCCTTATATGGTCGACGGCGTCATGCATGTACACATTGATGTAATCGTCCATGCTCAGATATCTGTCTGCTCGGGTGGGGTAGCCCCAGTCGATAATATAAAGGTCGATGCCGTGGTCAAGCAGATTCTTTACGATGCTTCTGTCGGGCTGAAGGTCAAGCATATACTCTTTATTGACCAACGCGTAAACTATCAGCACGGGGACGCTGCACGTTACCTTGTCATTCTTATAGTGGTAGAGTTTCATCTTATCCTGTTGATAGATGAGTTCCTTTGGAGATATGCCGACGTCAATGTCTTCAATCTTTAAGATAGTCTCCGATCCTTTGATGACCTTGGTGCTGATATCGCCAACTTCCTTGACGAGGCTCTTAGTATCAAATGCTATGAAAGGCGTTTTCATTGTGCAACCTCCTTATCATTTTTTACGGTATCTTGTTTTATGTTGAGTTTTTTCTCCAGTGTACGGACTCTTTTCTTCAATTCGTACAGGGTCTTGTACATATCATCTATTTCGGAGCGCACCGGGATAGGGAAGTCCGAAAGGTAAAGCTCCATCAGTTTATGGAAATGTTTTCTGAAGTCGAGGGCTGACTCAAGGAGCGCTCCCTGTATTGAGGAGAATTCCTCCGTGTTAAACAGCTCAAAATACTCGCCTTCGTTGATTTCAGTCCACATCTTATAGAAGTCGTTGTAGCTTTTAATCTCTTCGCCGGCCTTGATCTTATCGGCAATCGCCTGCACAACCTTCTTTGAGGCCTTTTCTCCGGCCACGTATATTTTATGCTGGAACTCGGCGTTCTTTGCTATGTAGACGGTGTAAAGGTCCATTGTACTGAGGAGCAGCTCCAGTTTCTCTCTGTCCTTGCCTACCTGAGGGGATTTAAAGACCTTTCCGAATGTCTTTTCGAATGCGTTGTAGAAATTATGGAAGACATTTATTCCCGCGTTGGGGTCGCTTGCCGTGGATACATCAAAAAAGGCACCCATATTTTTTTGTACGGCCTCAAGCCATGGGCCGGCAAAATTCTGTGCGGACGCACCCCATGTCTCAATCACCTTTGAAGACTGGCCAAGAAGATCGCTTGCCGCCTCCGGGCTGGTAAAGCCAAAGAGTTTATCCATAAGCTCCTTCAGCTTAACTGGATCGGTTAAATCCTTTACATTGTCGGGGTTGAAGGCGTTTTCCTGGACGGCATTTATAACGGGCTGCCAAAACTCGTACACCTTCATATAAGAATCGAAGCCGTGAAATACCTTAGATACGGTGTCTTTGCCCAGGCCGGAGGGGTATTTCTTCATCATCTCGTCAATAGATCCCCCTATGGTCTTAAACCATGTGTTGTATAAACCCATTACGTCGCCACCTGCGCCGTCTTTTGCCATCCCTGGCGCGTGAAAGGTCTTCGACATATTGGTTGCCATTTGGACCCAGTTGTTTACGAATTCCTTCTGTACCTTCAACAACGAATCGAAGAAAGATGTGGTTCCTTCCATCGGTAAATCCTCCTCAAATTTATTAGATTTTGTGTAAATTCCCAGACAGCACAAAAAGCCGCCTTATTGCCGGTATTTCCCTTATTGCAACTATTTTTTTATGTCCTTAAACAGCTCAAAAAACGTTTTAGCCATTTCCTTGCTCATCTCGAGTTGTTTTGCGAGTCCCTCCTGCCATGCCTCCTGAATGCCTCTGCTGCCTTCCTCAAACATTTTAAGGTTCATTTTCTGTATTACCTCTTTTAAAAACGCATTCTCCTTCTTTAATGACTCGTTTTCTTTTTGGGCTTCTTCCAGCTGCTTCCGGGGCACAAAGCCAAAGGCCGAATAAAACTCAACAA
>PEAC01000008.1:54330-63996 GCA_002753305.1 Nitrospirae bacterium MYbin6 | reverse complement strand
ACAATCTAATAGTTACGCAGAAGGAGGAATTTTATTTCAGGGAAAGGAGCAGGCGTCCGCCGATGGACAATGTAAACTGCCTGTTGTCGTTTTTATACACGGTAGTGCTGCATGACATAAGGTCATCGTGTGAGGCGGTAGGGTTGGATCCGGCGGTAGGGTATATTCACAGGGATCGACCGGGGCGTCCCAGTTTAGCCCTGGATATACTTGAGGAGTTCAGGCCATACCTTGCAGACAGGCTTGCAATAAGTCTGATAAATCTGGGCCAGGTGAAACCTTCGGGATTTAAGAAGCAAGAGGCCGGAGGGGTCTTAATGGATGATGAGACAAGAAAGACAGTGCTAATTGCATATCAGAAAAGGAAGCAGGAAGAGTTAACGCATCCGTTTTTAAATGAAAAAGTCCCTGTAGGATTGTTATTTCACATCCAGGCGACGTTATTGGCACGGTATATCCGTCAGGATTTGGATGGGTATCCGCCGTTTATATGGAGATAGGTGAAAGATGTTGGTATTGATAAGTTATGACGTAGCGGTGGAAGGAGATGGCAAAAGGAGGTTAAGAAGGGGGACGAGGGTATGCCAGGACTACGGGCAACGGGTGCAGTATTCGGTGTTTGAGTGTGTAGTGGATCCGGCGCAATGGGCGGTAATGCGGCAGAGATTAGTAGAAGAGATAGACAAGGAGTGTGACAGTCTAAGGTTTTACTTTTTGGGTTCGAACTGGAAACACCGAATAGAGCATATAGGAGCAAAGCAGGCATATGACCAAGAAGGGCCGTTGATATTTTAGGTATGCGAACCTAAAGCGAACATGTTTTTACATGGAGGTTCGCGCAGGTAAAATAATGTGATATAACAATGAGTTATATAAAACGCTCTTTGACAACTATGGAATATATTACACAAAACAGCCAAGTCGGCGGAAAGTACGTAAAAGACCCTTTACTACCAACGCTTTCCAAGTCGACGGTCGCCCCTCACACAGGGGCGTGGATTGAAACAAGTTTGCCCTTTTCGTACCCCGCGGCCATCGCCGTCGCCCCTCACACAGGGGCGTGGATTGAAACATCTGAACAATACCCTCCTGTCCCTGCGAAACTGTCGCCCCTCACACAGGGGCGTGGATTGAAACACATTCCTCGTTAAATCTGCATTCAAATGCTTTGCGTCGCCCCTCACACAGGGGCGTGGATTGAAACATTACATCTCTCAGCGAATTCCCATATCTCGGCGCGTCGCCCCTCACACAGGGGCGTGGATTGAAACTGTCAGCCAACGCCGTCTGTTGCTCATCCGTAATGTCGCCCCTCACACAGGGGCGTGGATTGAAACCTCTAACAACGGCTCTGCGCTGAAAAATTTGTGGTCGCCCCTCACACAGGGGCGTGGATTGAAACAAATTGGCCCCGCTTAAATTGGCATTAGTCAAAGTCGCCCCTCACACAGGGGCGTGGATTGAAACCGTGCCCACGAATAGTAATACCACATCTCGATTTGGTCGCCCCTCACACAGGGGCGTGGATTGAAACTAATCGGGATTCCCTATGCCGCCAATAGTAATTTTGGAAAAAGCAACCCAAATTTGACCATCTGCGCTAACCGAAAATTGACCACCCTGGTCTGATTAATATTATGAGATGTCATATGGTAAACATCTCTGCCTTGTTTACGTCAATTGGAGGTATAATAAAAAGGTGTGTAAAAAGTAGGCATGGCGGTGTAACCTATTATAATAGGTTCAAAACTAAAATAAGAGAGGAGACACCGCCATGAGAGAAGGTAACACAGAAAGGGCCGGGAAGGCAAGCCATTTTTATGAGGAGTTGGAAGAGTTGGTAAGAGTGAAGATTCAAGGGTTTATACAGGATTTGTTAAACGAGGAAGTGGAGGCATTTATGGGACGAAGCCGCTACGAGCGAAAGGAAGGAGTAGATGGTGACGATGGGTACTACAATGGCTTTGGCAAGCCACGTCGTGTAAGCATGAAGATAGGCACGATAGAAGTGAGGCGGCCCAGGTTGAGGAATCTTGAGGATCGTTTTGAGAGCCGGATACTGCCGTTGTTTAAGAGAAGGACACAAGAGGTAGGAAATCTCTTACCGGAGTTATACCTTCACGGGTTGGCCACAGGGGATTTCGAGCTGGCATTAAGGGGTCTTCTTGGAGAAGGGGCGCCGCTTTCAGCAAGTTCAATACAGCGGCTAAAGGCCAAGTGGGAAGCCGAGTATGACGATTGGCGAAGGGAAGACCTTAACGGCCTGGAAGTGGTTTATATATGGGCCGACGGTCTATATGTAAAGGCCGGACTTGAAAAAGATAAGGCGGCGTTGTTGGTGATAATAGGAGCGACAAGAGAAGGGAAAAAGAAGCTATTAACGGTAGAGGGTGGTTACAGAGAATCCAAGGAATCGTGGTCTGGTGTTTTACGTTCGTTAAGAGACAGAGGACTACGGAGTCTGCGCCTGACAGTGGCTGACGGCAATCTTGGCATATGGAGTGCGTTGGGAGAGATTTATCCTGAGTCTAAGGAGCAAAGGTGCTGGAATCATAAGATAGTCAATGTTCTGGACCGGCTTCCCAAAAGGGTTCAGTCTCAGGCGAAAGAACACCTTTGCAAGCTGCCCTATGCTGAGACCCAGGCCGAGTGTGAAAGGTTAAAGGCCCATTTTAAGACCCTCTATGGCAAGGCATATCCAAAGGCTATAGAGATACTCGAAAATGACTGGGAGAGGATGGTTACGTTTTATGAGTTTCCTAAAGAACATTGGGTTCATCTAAGGACTACCAATATCGTAGAATCGCCTTTTGCCACCGTGCGATTGAGAACTAATGCGGCTAAACGGTATAGGAAAGTTACCAATGCTGTCGTTATTATCTGGAAGGTCTTAATGATAGCCGAAAAACGCTTTAGAAAGCTCAATGCCCCTCATCTGTTGGCTGAGGTGTTTGAAGGTGTGAAATATGTCGATCGCATTCGAAATTCTGATACCCAGGAGGCCGCCTGATGATTTTTTTACACACCTATTGACATAAGCTCCCCCGGGGATATTATCTCACATAACATATCCGGCACGCCTCTTACCCAGTCCTGAAAGATGCCCATGTTGTCTTCCCTGATAAATAAAAGGTCGGGTTGAACCCGATTAATCCCTTCCTCAAATATCACGTCAAGCGGGGAATAGTGTAATCTGCCTAACTTGTTGTTTTTGACGTGTTGGCGTATGATGTCGTAAAGATTCTCACTCACTATCTGATGTTTACCAAATGGACTAGGCCCTATGATTTCCTCTCCGTTGATTATCTCCGTCAGATCTAAATCTCGTTCAAGTGTAAGTGTTTCCATAATTAATTGTACCCTCAGGCATACTGATTTGTCTAAGATTTATTTCAGGAAGAGGACGATGACGGCGAAAGGTATCTGCCCAGTTCGTTAAACGCACAGAGCGCTATGATGCCGATTACCGGCAGCGTCATCCTGAATCCGCCGCCGGCTATAAACGGTGGGAATAAGAAATAAACGGTTATGGCCGCAAGTGTCAGTCCGAATAAGACCTGCCCACCCCTTAATGCCCTTACTATAAATGAGACGAACAAGATATAAAAAAACGTGTACAATAAAGTAGTTGCCATGCCAAAGGCCCCTATGGCCACGGTCTGCTTTGGGGATAGCTTTTCATAGGCGGCAGGGGACAGGTCAACGCCCGCCAGGGCCGCGGTCTCACGCCACGGAATACGCAGCAGTATCGTCTGTGCATGGATAACAATCTTTCCTATCGTCGTAAAAGGATAGCGCAGGAAGACCTCAAAAGCAATTGCCTTCTTCCTTTTAATCTGTTCCTCTACATCGGATATTTGGGCAATCTCACGATTTGCCGCGTGGTATACATCTACTTTGTCCTCTAAAAACAACACCTCTACCATGAGGCAGTCATACAGGTTGATTGCCACAATGTCCGTAGACTCAAAAAACCCGTGGTTGATATAATTTCTGATCGCAGGCCCATTGCAAAGAATCAGCAGGGCAATCGTAGAGGCTGCTATCCAGGAGCGAATCTTATGTGACTTGGTTAACAGGCCGGCCTTACGTGCCACTATAATCAAAACCGCCGCGTTTAAAACGGGATAAAGGGCAAGCGTAGGTCTCACCTCGGCGGCATATCCCATAAACGCAACATGAAGGATTAAATAAATCAGCCGCTGCCTGATTATCGCCATAACCCCAAGGCATAAACCAATCGAAAAAATCGTCGAGAAAAACATATCCGTAAGCACAATCGGCGTTGTGACAATAAAACATCCCGTGGCAACTAAAAACACCGCGGACTGATAGAAGACCTTATCAGTGCCACCTAGCAGCTCCCTGTTAATTATAAAAAGTACGGGATATATAGTGGCAAACAAAAGCGCCTGGGCAAAGGCCACCCCATAAAGCCAACCCTCTCCGAAGACCTTCATAAAAAAAGCCAAAAACATCGGATACCCAATAGTCCTGTGATAATCAGGGACCGTGCCCTTACCAAACACGCCATAAGTAAGGAAGTTCCCGGCAGGTACGACATATGTCATTACGTCGGTGCCATTCATGGCGTTATTTGAGTATTTCCCTTCCGGCATCTGCAGATTGTAAAAAGTAGTACCGCCAGACAGCAGAATAACTACATAGACGATATTAATTAAGGCCCCGGCCACATACTGGTGGTACAGCGTAATAGTGCGATGTTTGTTTACAGCCCTATCCATCGATAATCCCAATAATTCAATTTTTGTAATAATTCCAACGAAAAAGAAAAGGGACTGTGACCCCGGGCATCCGCCCTGCCACAGTCCCTGTCAGAGTCAAATGACTATCTATTTACCAACTATGTGAATCTCAGCGCGTCTGTTTTTCGCCCTGCCTTCTTTTGTCTTGTTATCGGCAATCGGGTCGTTGTAGCTGTGTCCGACGGTCTTGATCTTATTACCGTCGATACCGTTTTTCACAAGCGCCGCCTTTGCTGCCTCGGCCCTCTTTATGGAAAGCCTCATGTTGTACTTAAAGCTGCCCTTGTTGTCGGTATAACCGTCGATTGTGATATCCGGGTTCGGGTACTTCTTTATGAACTCTGCTGCCATGTCTAATTCAGGTTTAAATACCGCTTTGATGTTGTACTTGTCGAAGTCAAAATTTACGATTCTGATAACGGCGACTTCTTTCTCTTTCGGCTTCTCAACCACTGGCTTTGGTTCAGGCGTCGGAGCCGGAGCCGGAGGTTTCGGACATAACGCATTAGCCATCTCTACGGCCTTTTTCGCCATGTCTATGCCTTCTTGCGTCTTACAGCTCAGGTAAGTGTCATAAGCTGCATCTCTCATCTTTGCTGCCGCGTTAAACTCATTAGGACATTCCTTGTCTTTACCCTCTGCCTGTGCCTTAGCTATTGCCCTGTCGGCTGCCGGAAGCTCAGGATGGTAATACCATACGGCCCTCTTGGGAGCAAACTCCAATCCCGCACACCCGGTAAATGCTAACGCAACAACCGGCAACAACAACAATAACAACTTCCTCATCACATTGCTCATAGATCATACCTCCAGTTAATTGTATTTTTTTCCAATTGTAAAATCATCTCGTATATATTACTCTATCTATATCGGGGTTTGTCAACAAAAATTTATAAAAATAAAAAAATAGTTGAACGTTCCCGATTATACCACGCTTCTAAGGCATATTCAGTGCCATGCCCTAGTCCTTCTTCCGGGCTATGACAACCAGTGATTCTCCCCAGCGAGGTGGCAAAATCAGCCGTCCCGCCAAGACCTGCAAGGCCGGGACAGGGTAGAATATTAATTTTTGGATGAATAACGCAACACCCTCTATGTACGGCACGTCCCAAAGCCCGTCCGTTCCCACCTCCAGCACCGTAAAGCCGGCCTCTTCGGTCAGCCCTGTCCATTGCCCGGCAGGATATAGCGATATATGCGCCGGGTCGCCAAAGCCAATCCAGTTGTTCTTCTTTAACTTATGCCCGATGCCGGATATATTCGGCACGACGTATAGCAATACGCCGCCGCCTTTGAGCAGCGCCGCGATGAATCGTAGTGTCTCTATGGGTTGGTCAATATGCTCGAGGACGTGAATTGAGGCAACAAGGTCGAAGCTGCCCGTGGGTAGGGCCTCTCTGTCGCTGAACAAGTGTCCGCATACCGCGTTTTCCCTGGCCAGGCCAAGGGCATCGGGCGATATGTCGTAGCCATATGTCTCATAATGCTTTCTCGAAAAATATTTCAGATAGTGTCCGCAGCCGCAGCCGTAATCCAGCACCCTGCCATCTCCAACGTATCTTCGCGCAAGGCGGTAGTAAAACCAGAAGGAGATTCGTCCTCCTGCACCGCGTGCCTCGTAGTAGGCACGGTTATATGGATTTTGGGCAGCCATCTTTAAGGCAATGCCTTGATTATAGGAAGGATTTCGCCGATATCGCCAACAATGTAGTCAGCATCACTGAGTGAGGCAATCGGCCTGTAACCATAGCTCACAGCGATGGCCTTAATGCCTGCGGAGTGCCCGGCCTGGATGTCCAGGGAGCTGTCGCCTATGATTATCGTTTGCGTAGTGCCGGCACCAAGTGTCTCCATTAGTTTCAGAATCGGCACGGGCGAGGGCTTTCGTTCACCACAGCTGTCATATCCGTAAACGGCCTCAAAATAGCCGCTCATAGAGAGCCTGTCAAGCAGTCTCTTTGACAGGGACTCAAGCTTATTGCTGGCCACCGCCTTTTTCATCGACGCAAGGGCGTCCAGCGTATTGATGACATTTGGATAGGGCCGCGATTGGTCGGCCAGATGTTCGGTGTAATGCAAGAGGAAATGACCCTTCAACAAATCCCTTTGAATTAAATCGTGCTCGTCAATACCGGCCGCCTTTAGCAGGAGGTGTTCAACGCCGGAGCCGACAAGCCTTCTTACCTCACCCAAAGTAAGGGCCTCTTTGCCAATCATCCCAAGTGCATAGTTTACGGAGCCGGCAATGTCCCCGATAGAATCTACGAGCGTGCCGTCGAGGTCAAATATAACTAACTCTATGGGCATCGTTAGTCCGAAGGTTTTTTAAGCCTGTTGTATTTCTCAATGCCGACACATTCCTTGGCTGCGGGGCACCAATCGAGACATGTCGGCTTCATCTCTCTGCCGATAGTCTTTTTACATTCCATACAATTGGTCTCAGTCTCATCTGACCAGATCTCGTTTGAGTGTCCGCAGTAGTGACACTTCAGTTCCTCTGGGGATGGATTGCGGATTTCACTGCGTGCCGGACAACTTTCTTTCATAAATCACCTCACAGTATTGATTACACCACTACTATACCATTATAATATTCCCTGGCGATAAATTACATGATTGTAGTCATAAAACGAGGCGGTATTTTATGATCGTGAGGAAAAAAAACTTTGCTTTTTTTATTTGCAATGGTTTAGTATAAGGCATGACAAGCGAGCCTAAGGACAGAGACCCTATGGATGATGAACCAAGACGGTACGAAATGAGAAAAGACGCCCCAATAGATGGCGACGACATGAAATCAATGGGTGGCGGCCCGCTTGGCAGCGGGCCATTGGGACGCGGGTCTGTGGACATGGTAAAGCTCTTCGCGCGGTATAAGGCGGGGGATTTCAACGAAAAAGCGGCCAGAGAGGTAGCGGAGGTCTTCAGGGAACTCTCAGATGCCACGGTATCGATAAAAACCGGTGATTCAAACGAACCTCCGGATGAAATGGCGCTGAAAGAGGATTTTTTTAATGTACGTGAGGACTTTTCGGATTTAAAAGAAGACTTTTATGGCCTGAAGGACGACTACTACGATTTGAAGGACGACTATTTCAGCCTGAAGGACTCATATTACAACCTGAAAGACGAATATCTGGCAGTAAAGTCTGATTACCTCAAGCTGAAAGAGCTGTACGCACAGAAGCTCGACGAAGAAAGGGAAAAGATAAGAACAACAATGAAATCCATGCGCCGAAAGGTGAGGATATATTTCCTGTTACTCCTCATATTGGTACTACTAAGCACTCCGCCATCAATGGATATCCTCTACAAGTTTTTCGGCCTGCAATAACCAACGCTCAGCGGCAGATATTTAACGAATTACCAGGGTAAGAGCGTTCATTGACCGCAACAATCTTGGTCACCCTGCTTGACCACCTCAGCCATGTACACAATCCCCAACGCCACACGCGCGCCTGAGCGCGTGCTTATTGTTTGCCTTCCGGTGCGGGTGCCTGCTTTTGTTGTTGAGCCGGCGCTGATTCTTTGCCTTCGTTTGGTTTGACTCCGGCTCCGCCAAACGGTATGCCAGTGCCGCCTATGGGTGCTTGCGACTGCTGCGCCGCCGGCTTTGGTCCTATGATTATCGAGGTCTTCTTCGCCTCGACTATTGCCAGTAGCAGCGACGTTACCATGAACACTATCGCACCT
Organism: Nitrospirae bacterium MYbin6; assembly: GCA_002753305.1. Lineage (GTDB taxonomy): Bacteria > Nitrospirota > Thermodesulfovibrionia > Thermodesulfovibrionales > Magnetobacteriaceae > Magnetominusculus. The sequence continues at coordinate 55,537 of PEAC01000008.1, read as the reverse complement.
ATCGTCGTCAGTTTGGCAAGAAACGTCTGCCCGCCCCTCGCCCCAAACACCGTCTGGCTCGACCCGCCAAAGGCCGCACCCATCTGCGACCCCTTCGAGCTTTGCACCAGCACCACCAGCACCAGAAACACACATACAAATATATGTATTATCAACAATAATGTCTGCATCAGCTTTAACCGAACTTCACTATTTTTTCAAAACTATCGTGCTTAAGGCTTGCCCCGCCTACCAGCGCGCCGTCAACGTCCGGCTTGGACATTATCTCGGTAACATTGTCCGGCTTTACGCTTCCACCATAGAGTATCCTGATCTCGGCTGCCTTAGCGCCATACATGTCTTTTAATCTCTCCCTGACAAAGGCATGTGCCTCCTGGGCCTGTTCCGGGGTTGCAGTCACGCCGGTTCCAATTGCCCATATAGGTTCATAAGCAACTACAAGGTTGTCTGTGTCAATACCCTTGAGGCCCCCTTCGACTTCACGCTTAATTACATCGAACATCTTGCCGGAGTTGCGCTCATCAAGGGATTCCCCTATGCAGAATATCAGGCCGAGGCCCGCGGCCTTTACAGCCTTTGCCTTTTTGTTGAGAAAATCGTCCGTCTCGTTAAAATACTGCCTCCTCTCCGAGTGTCCTACTATGGCCCAGCGGCACCCGACATCAAGGAGCATCTTTGCCGAGACCTCACCGGTGTACGCACCCTCGGCCTCGAAATACATATCCTGGGCGCTGAGCATTACATTACTTCCCTTGAGCAGTTCACCCGCTAATGGCAGCGACGTAAACGGCGGTGACAGCACTATATCCACATTCTGTACGGATTTAACGGCAGGCAGGAAGTTAGTTATAAAATCCCTCGTCTCTGCCGTGGTCTTATACATTTTCCAGTTTGCAGCAATAAATGGCTTACGCATAGTCACTCCTTATTCTTCACATTTTTTTTATAAAGTCTTGCCGCTTATATCAGACAGCCTCTACATCATAAATTAATCAGCCAATATATGTCAAGAAAAGAAAACCCCCTGCCACAAAATCCTCCTCCGGCAATTGACATTGAATACTTATATATGCTAATATCACTTGTGTGCCGGTGCCGAAGATTTAGATTAACGGCCGGCTTATTGTATCAGGGAAAATGTGGTGAGCATAGCTCAACTGGTTAGAGCACTGGACTGTGGCTCCAGTGGCTGGGGGTTCAAGTCCCC
>PEAC01000008.1:0-54320 GCA_002753305.1 Nitrospirae bacterium MYbin6 | reverse complement strand
GCTCACCCCTTCTTATTTTTCGTTAAATATATGCGCCTGTAGCTCAGGGGATAGAGCGGAGGTCTCCGGAACCTCAGGCCGGAGGTTCGAATCCTCTCAGGCGCGTTTCCATTAGTTTTTCAGATATGTATGTATGCCTGGGAGCTGCCAGTGAGAGTTAAGGTTACAATTATCGCCTTTTGCCTTTTGGCCTGCATGTCGCTCATACCTTTATTTTATACCTACAGGGAAATCTCTGACAACAAAACGATTATGAACCGCGCCTCCTATACCATAATCGAACCCCAAAATCCACCGAACCCGCCAGATAAGCCTAAACCAATAAACGATAATCGCAACGACGAATCAGAACCCATAAGCCCATTCGATGAGACAGAACCTGCCCTGGAGCCGGATGGATTTCCCCCTGACGATATATCATCCGATGAGAAGGGCGGAGGTTCAACAAATGAATAATTTCAGAGCTGCCACACACTCTCATTTTTTTGACATTTACCTGCCGAATATTTATATAATCAATAGATGCGGCCCCTGTTAATTATAATAATCGGACTAGCGATACAAATCGTACTGGCCTTGCTTGTACCGCTTCAGGCCTTCGGCGGACAGTGGTATTTCCCCGACGCCGACAAGCACTGGGTCGATACGTACGGTGAGATATCAACATCCCTCGTCTTTGGTGACATTAACGGCGATGGCAAAAACGAGATTGTATTCGGCACTAAAAAGGGCTTTATCGTTGCCATTAACTCAAACGGCAAAAAACCACGCGCCATTAAAGTTGGCGAATCCATTAAAGCAGACCCAGTACTGCTTGATCTCAGAAAATCAGGCACACTGGATATCCTGGCCTTTGCAAGGCTGGCGGATTATAATAAACCGGCAGAGAAAAGCATCGTCGCAGCCATAGACGGACGTACCTTTACAAAACGGGCAGAGGCCACAATCCCGGGAAGCATTATCTCACGCCCCGCCCTCGCAGACTTTGACAACGACGGAGTTGTCGACGTGCTTGTTGCGGCCAGGGGACTGTTCCTGATTGACGGCGTGAGTTTAACTAAAAACGCACCCTTGGATGTCTATCCGTTTGAACTAAACGGCACAACATATTCATCCCCCGTCGTAGAGGATTTAAACGACGACGGCATCAATGATTTCCTCATACCCTTTACGTTTAAGGACAAATTCTACCTGCAAGTGTTTCTCTCTACACAGAGCGATTTCGTCTTTGACCAGATAGTCCTTCCCATTGCAAACGAACTCAGGGTCGCGCCTACGCTGATAAAAGGACATGAATCTGATAACACCGTCACATGGCGGCTTGCAGGCCCGTCGCACAACAAGACCATTGATTTCTATACGCTTACTGTAAGCCCTGACAGGAAGCTGTCTATTAAACCGGACATTATCTATCAGGGACTTCAGTATAACTTTACGAACCAGCTGACGGCCTTCTGCCAGAGCAGTACCGATTGCTTTTTATACTTAAACATCATAGAGACTAACTCGATTTGGAAAATCAGCGCCGCTAATTTCGAGAAACTACCAGTTGCCGACGACATCAGGCTCTATGGAAACATCCCGTTTTATATCAGGAAAACCGGCAAGGATACACTCACCCCCATGATCTTAACTCAGGACGGCAACATACTCTATGGGCTTGAGGATGGCAAGAAAAACAAGCTTGCACAATTCAACGCCCCAATTCCGCAATTAGACAAACTATACCTCTTTCCCTCTGCCGAAGGGCAATACTCACTTACCGGCATCACGGCAGAGGGCCGGATTTACTTCGCCTCCGAGCCGGCAATAAAACTCCCCCTGCAGAATCCAAACGTGCCTGAGTACTTCAACCAGGGCGTCTTGCCTCCGCCGGAGATGGAGTATCTGCTTACAGAGTTGAAACACTCCATTGAGTCTCGAAACGACGACCGGATAGATGTCCTCATGTCCATTGCCGGTGAACTCTACCCCGGCGATACATATTTCAGGCAAACAATCCGGGCATTTAAGCAAAACGCAAAGAAAGAGGCGGCGTTGCTTTCCAACATTTCCGAAGTCAAAAGGGATATCCTGGAGATGGCCTCAAAGTATGACTATCCCTCGCTGCTTCAGTTTGTATTATATAGAAATGTGGAAAGAAAATTTGATTACGTACTTATACAAGACCCAGAGTTTCTGGAGGAGCCGGGGGTGGCGGACTTTTATAAAAAGGTTCAATCCGTCCGTTCCTTTATAAATGCCTTCACCCCTCTGGCAACGGGGATTTTCATTTTAACTGTCATTATCCTGGTTGTGTTTAACTATCCGCTGTTTTTAAAGATCTTCTACTGGGTATTTTTCTGGTGGAAGGAGAACAACAAGTGGAAAAAAATGGTTACCGCGCACCCCGGGCAGGGCGAGATACTGGCCTACCTGGACAAGGCTGGCCTTCTTGTGAATCCTCCTACTCAGGCATGGGATTTCAGCTTCAAAATCCTCCTGGCACGGCTGATTAAACAAGATACGCTGCAGTGGCTTGATATCCTGCACCTCTACGAACAAAATGTGATAACCGGAGTCAATCTCAAAGATGTGGAGAAACGGCGGTTCTACAGATATATCCTCAACCTCTACAGGCGGATGTTTTATCTGAGGCTTGCCAGGGCCGGCCTTTTCGATTTGATAGTATTTCAGGCCAGGCACCTGTTCCAAAGGGACTACTATGACATTAAAACGAATGACCCGGCGCTTTGCGCGCTGAAATTCGAGATGGCCCGGGCATTTCTCAATCTCAACGAGTTTAAGCCGGCCTTTAACTATTTACATAAACTTATCTTAACATCCTGTGATGACGGCACAAGCAACACAATAACCAGGGAAAGGGACTTTTTGGACAGATTGCAGGAGCATAAGATCGAAAACTACTTTTTAAACTTCGATAAGCATTTCTTCAGCAGGGTGCCGTTATTAAAAGACCAAATCGGGATATTGACCATGTACAGGCGTAAGCACCTGAAATTCAGAGTAGAACTCTTACTAAACTCAAGGCTCAAGGACTGTTTGCAGCGCAGGGGGTTTCCCATGGTAGTGGTTGCCGATTACGTAGCCACGGGGTTATTTAAAGACCACGGTTTGTTCGTCACAATGGGAGCCTACAATCAGGCAAAGAAAACGGACGCGCTCCTGCGGTGTATCCCTGCGGCAAACACGCATATCAACATTGCCGACGACTCCGGTTTTAATGCCCTTCCAGATGGGTTCACAAAGATACAGAACCTCCACAGGAGCCAGAAGTGGATAGTGCAGGTGGAACCTGTCATAAAGGCAGAGTCGCTGAGAACGCTTGGCACGGCCGGCATACTGCCGCATAAGGCAAGAGAAATCCTCACATCAATCATAACTCTCTTAAACTTCGCGCGGCCGCTCTGGTTCATACCCAACCTGCACCCATCGCACGTATTTTGGGACAATGGCAAGGTCATGCTTGCCGGTAATGGCCTGTCGAAACTCGCCATTGACAGGGAAATTATCCTCAACAGCCAGAAATACAAGGCAACATTAATCGGCAACGGAGGGGACTGCTTTGTCACACCGGAGTTCTACGCAAATCCATCCCCTGAACAGATACTGGGCAACGAAGACAATATAGAAAAGGCCATCGTATATTACTTAGGGCTCCTGGCGTATTGGATGCTTGAGGGCAGGTTCCCCTTCGAGAGTGGCCCTCCGGTATCGGGCACACGTATAAGAATGTCAAGGTTCAACGAGGCCGAAAGACTCATAAACGCGGCCCTGGCCCCGGTAAATAACAGAATCCGCATATATGAATTCGAGGACCTCATGCGCGATATCCGCTGGGGCTGGGATTGATTGCTATAGCAATTCTTAAAGATAATATATTATAATACAACTATACGGTGAATAAATGAAAATCGAAACACTGAAAATCAAGAATTACAAGGTCTTTAAAGACATTGAAATCAAAGATATGCCAAGCATGTGTGTCTTTTTAGGCGCCAATGGTTCGGGAAAGTCCACACTTTTTGACGTATTTAGTTTCCTGAGCGACGCACTGAAAGATAACGTAACGATTGCCCTCAACAAACGTGGCGGTTACAAAGAAGTTATATCAAGGGAACAAACAGGAGACATAGAATTTGAAATAAAATTTAGAAACGAAGACGATGGAAAAAGAGGCCCATTAACAACATACACCTTAAAAATAGGCATTGAGAGAAATGTACCAATAATTAAGAAAGAAATATTAAGATACAGACGAGGCTCATACGGCAAACTGTGGCATTTTCTGGATTTTACAAAAGGTACAGGATGGGGTATAATAAATGAATCCGACTATGGCAAAGAAGGCATAGAAGAAAAGCGGGAAGAGCAAAAGCTTTCATCACCAGATATACTCGCGATTAAAGGACTCGGTCAATTTCAAAAATTTAAAGCAATATCCACATTCAGGGAGCTATTAGAGAACTGGTATATCTCAAATTTCAACATACAGGCATCAAAAAGGACTCAGGACATTGGTATAAGTGAGCACCTGTCGACAGAAGGAGAAAACCTGTCGCGAGTTACACAATTCATTCACACAAATCATCCTGATATATTTAATAATATTTTAAAAAATATTAAAGAAAGAGTTCCAGGCGTAATCAACGTAGAAGCCAAAGAAACTGAGGATGGTAGAATTGTGTTAAAATTTCATAACGAAGATTTTAAAGATCCTTTTATGGCCAGATACGTATCCGACGGCACATTGAAAATGTTTGCTTATTTAATTTTGCTCAATGACCCGAAACCCTATCAATTATTATCTATTGAGGAGCCTGAGAACTTCTTGCATCCGGCCCTTCTTGTTGAGCTTGCCGAGGAATTTCGCATGTACGGCAATCGTAAAAGCCAGGTATTTATCTCTACGCATTCACCGGATTTTGTGAACGCAATCAAATTAGAGGAACTATTTTGGTTAATAAAAGAAAATGGGTTTACTACGATTAAGAGGGCAAAAGAAGACCCTTTAATCAAGAAATTGTGCGAAGCCGGCGATAAACTCGGTTCTCTCTGGACGCAAAATTATCTAAGCGGGAGCGGCCCGCGCTGAAGGCGTTAGCGGATGAGAATAGAATTCTTATTAGAGGAAAAATCTATGCAGTACGCATTAGAAAGTCTATTACCCAGAATAATTCCTCATCTTAAGATAAATAAAGACTATTATTTACACCCTCACAATGGCAAAAGTGATTTATTGCAATCGATAAAAAATAAAATTAACGAATTTGCCTGCAACGACGTGAAGGTAATTATCCTACACGACCAGGACAGCAATGATTGTAAGGTATTGAAGTACGACATCCAAAAATTAATAAACAAACCTGTTCCGACATTGATTCGAATAGTTTGCAGGGAACTTGAATCGTGGTACTTAGGCGATATGGACGCCATTGAAAAGGCTTATCCACGATTCAAGGCCCGTAAGTATAAAGAAAAATCGAAATACCGCAATCCTGACAAATTAAATAACGCATCGGAGGAAATCAGCAAAATTGTCCCCGAATTCCAGAAGATCAAAGGTGCCAAAGAAATAGCGCCTTACATTGATATCGACAACAACAAATCCCCAAGTTTTAAGGCATTTGTCTCCGGCCTGAAGAAATTCATTTAGCCGGACTATTCCCCCTACCCCACCACGTATTTCGTTACCCTGTTACGTCCCAGCTTTTTTGAATTATAGAGGGCTATGTCCACCTCGTGGAGCATTTGCAGATAGTCTTTTATGGCCTTGCGAAACTCTGCAACACCCATGCTTATTGTCACATTTATTGTGTAATCACTCGAGGTAATCGACATTTTCTCTACCGCGCTTCTAATCCGGTCAGCCAGGAGTAGGGCACTTTCCTCGTTTGTCTCCGTTAAGATTATTAAGAACTCCTCGCCGCCGTATCTTCCCAGCACGTCAGTGTTTCTCAGCATACTGCCAACCCTTTTAGAGACGCTTCTTAAGACCTCGTCGCCGGCCAGATGCCCATATGTGTCGTTAATTTTCTTAAAGAAATCCAAATCGAACATTATTAACGAAAATACGTTTCCATATCTTTTGGATTTGCTGAACTCCACATCAAGCTGTTTCTCTATGTAGCCCCTGTTATAAATTGAGGTCAGCGCGTCATAGTTAGTCAAACGCTGAAGGGCCTTGTTCGCGTCTATTATCTCATCTACAACCCTCTGCGACTCGGCTGCTTCAGTCATATCCTGAATCGTCATACATATGTAGACTGTCTGCCCTGCCTCATCCAATATCGGGATAAACGTGCAATCCTGATACATATACTCCGCTGCGCCAGTTATCGGACGGTTATGCCGAAACTTAAACAAATACGGCCTCTGCTTCCACGAGACAAACGAATAACTCTTCAGTATCTTAAGGCTTTGGAACTTTAACTCAAGCCAGCTCTTTGACAGATATGGGAAAATGGCAAACAAGTCCTCTCCCACTGCGTCTTCCTTGTTCAGTCCACTATGTTTAGCCATAAAACTATTCCACAATATCACATGATACGACATATCCAGCACTACCACCCCAACACTCAGGCTGTTGACTACGGACTTGCTGATATAATCGTCTATATAGCGGGTTGCTGAATCCATCATCGTCACATCTCGGATAACATCTTCTGAAGCGCCTTTTGCACTGCCTCTATCATCTGTTCAGACATGAATATCAGCAAATCACTCTTAAATGTTTTATCTTTTAAATTGAACGTTATCCTGGCCATCATCGTATATTCCCACTTCAACAGGCTTCGCTGAAACGCGCTATAGACAAATTTTATTAATTCTACCTTCTCTGCCAAAACGGCCGGAGGATTGAAGGACATATCCTTTGTAAAGAGTTGATTTGATATTCCGTTCAGACATGCCCCTGCCATAATATTTGACATCTCGAGCATTATTTCAATTTCCTGCGCGTGGCCTGAAATATCGTCAATGCCAAAAATCCCGGAAATAGTTTGAATAGTTTGTTCGTTAAATATAACAATGGCCTCCCCATCAATATTGTTATCGAGGGAAAATGACTGCCTCAGCGCCGTCACCGAATCAGCCGGAGAGAAAACACTCTCCTCTAAAACCGTGGCCACAACCTTCTCCGCCTCAATTATCCTGATTCCGGGAACTGACAGGTCGACAAACGATTTCAACAGCTCGGCAAGCCCGGCACCCGCCTGCCCCATCGCCAGATTAAACACCTCTTTTAACAGGTCACTCTCGTCTTCGGTAAAACTAACATTTAACATTAAACCCATTCTCCTTAAGAAGCGTAACCATTTGCCCCCGGTTAAAAGGCTTTTTTAAATAGCCGATAGCCCCCAATCCCTTCACTATCTCACTGACGCCGGACTGGATATCAGCACTGAGTACGATAATCTTTTGAGTTACCCCGTTGTTTTTCAAATACTCAAGCACATCGTATCCGGTCATCACAGGCATTGTTAAATCCAATACCACAAGGCTATATTGATTCCCCACGCAGGCATCACACGCCTCCTTGCCGTTTGACAGCTCTGTAACGTTAATCTCTTCATCTGCAAATATGGACAGCATCTCCTTTCTGACATAACGCCTGGCCACACTTGAGTCATCCACTAACAACAACGAAAACCCCATTAAACACCTCACCGGCAGTAATAATCTAATGCAAATTAACTTCTGTGCATTATATCACATTACCGGTATTTATTGCAATCTTTGATTTATACCCTAAATCCGATATAGAGAAGCGAAACAGTCCGATTTATTGGTAAAAGGCGCATATCCCCCGGAGCTTGGGTAACGTATGCCGTTTGTCCTCAACCAGGATAAAATGTTATAATCACTTATGAAAAAGGCCGTTTTGATTCAGGCACGGATGTCGTCTTCGAGATTTCCGGCAAAAATGATGAGCAGTTTGGGGGGCATCCCGCTGGTCCGGTATGTATATGAGCGCTGCCTGAGGTCCAAAGAGGCCGGCGTTACCGCAGTTATAACCTCCACCGGCAAGACAGACGATGCTCTCTATGAATACTGCTGTGGCGAGGGTATGGAGGTGTTTCGCGGAAGCCTCGGCAATGTCTTAGACCGATATGCCACGGCAGCCAGACACTATGGCGCCGATATCGTTTGCCGCGTATGTGGCGATTCCCCTTTTGTCGATACAATGCTGATTGACACGATGTTCAGAATGTCAGTTTCTGAGGCCATAGACTATGTTGCCCCTGGCAGCAATACGTGTATTGCAGGGCTGGACTCGGAGATTATCAGATATGACGCCCTGGTTACGGCACTAAAATATGCAGCTGAAAAAGATGAACTCGAGCATGTGACCCCTTTTATCAGAAAAAACACGGATAAGTTTAAGATTAAACTCATAGACGTTAATCTAAGGCCAGATGCGCTAAGCGCCCTCACCCTGACGGTGGACTATCCGGGCGACCTTGTGGTTTGTAACAGGATTTCGGACATGCTCAGTGACAAGGGATACGATTTTACCTCACAGGATATCCTCGATATAGTGTATAATAATAAAGAGATTCTGAGAATCAACCGATGCTGAAGACTATGGAGCCTATTTTCCCTAAAAGACTGGAGTTAGAACTCGCCAGCAGCTGTAACCTGCGCTGTGTCTACTGCCCACGCCGCCATCTGTCGCCGCTTTCAGGTTTTATGGAACCGGAACTCTTTAAGAAAATCATCAATGAGGCCGCGCACTATCCCGATACTGTGATAGTCCTCCACAGGAGGGGCGAAAGCCTCCTTCATCCCAAATTTATCGATTTCTTAAACTTAATTGCCGGCAAGTTCAAAGAAGTACAAATTGCCACAAATGCCACCCTTCTGACCGAGGAAAAGTTCAGGGCCATCACAGATGCCATTACGTTTATCTCCTTCAGCCTGGACGCCCCGGACGCCTATAACAATACACGCGTGCCGGCTAAATATGAAGATGTAGAGGGGAAAATCCTCAGATTCCTCGAATTTAATAATAAAATCGCCGGAGGCAAGGTAAGGACACAGGCCTCGATGGTTAAAACAGAACATACACCTGTAGAAAATGTCGCCGCCTTTAAAGAGATATGGAAAGATCGAGTCAACAGGATAAGGGTCTACGAAGAGCACTCAAAAGACGGTGTATTCGGCGCCATTAAAACCCCCAGAAACCAACGCAGGCCATGCGTGATGCCATCCTATGAGATGCTTATCTATGACGATGGAAATGTGGGCAGGTGTAACCACGACTGGAACGGCAACCCGCTTGGGGACATTAAGACTAATACCATTACACAAATATGGACAAACGCGGCATATAAGGGCCTCAGAGCGCAACATGAGCGCCTTGAGATCTCAGACCCTGTCTGCAAAAACTGTGACTCGTGGTACCCTGAGATGGGAACCCAGGGGACCGGGGAGGTAATTGAGAAGTGATGAGAGCGGATTTTCTGCCCCTTGCGCGCCCAAGCGCCGGCCCGGAGGAGATAGAGGCTGTGGCAGAGGTGTTAAAATCCGGCTGGTGGACGACAGGGCCGAAGGTTGCGGAGTTTGAACGGGAGTTTGCCGCCTACATTAACTATGGTGGTGGGATGATTTACACAGCCGCCCTTAACTCCTGCACATCGGGGCTATATCTCTCACTGCTTGCCCTGGGTGTGGGGGCCGGGGACGAAGTAATTGTCCCAACATGGACATTTGCCGCTACCGCCCATGTCGTAGAGTGGACAGGGGCCAGGCCTGTTCTCTGTGACATCGGGGAGGACTCACTGAATATAGACGTGGGTCAGGCCGAAAGACTTATTACTAAAAATACAAAGGCCATCATACCGGTTCACATTGCCGGTTATCCCTGTAACATGGAGGCCATCGCAAGGCTCTCTGAGGCACACGGCCTCTTCGTCGTAGAAGACGCCGCCCACGCCATCGGCACGAGATATAAGGGGGTAAAAATCGGGAATTTCTCTACGGCCACGGCCTTCAGCTTTTACGCGACGAAAAACCTTGCCATGGGCGAAGGCGGCCTTGTGGCCTCTAAAAACCCCGATTTAATAGAGAAGATAAAAAAAATCGGCTACTTCGGTATCAACAAAGAGGCCTTTAAGAGATACGATAAGCGCGGCACATGGTTTTACGACATTGAGACACTTGGCTATAAGTGCAACCTTGACTCAATCCACGCCGCCCTCGGCCTCGTTCAACTGCAAAAACTTGACTCCATGAACTCAAGGAGGAGAGAGATAGCCGCCGCCTATAAAAACGGCCTGAGTGCCAGGATTTCATACACAAAGGACTCAGATGAACACTATCATACATACCACCTGTTCCCCATAACCATCCCCGCGGATGTCAACAGAGACGCCCTGATAAACGAACTTAAGGACAGAAATATCGGCACAAGCGTCCACTTCAGGCCGCTCCACCTGCACAGCCACTATAAGGGCCGCTCGGCGGCGATAGATTTTCCGGTGGCAGATAAGGTCTTCCCCCGGATTCTATCTCTTCCCATGTTTCCGGCAATGACAGACGACGATGTGGAGTACGTTATAAACAACATCAACGAACTTGTGGGGACTTATGGATAAGTTTAAAGATGCCTTACTTAAGGATAAGCTCATCTCGGTCTGGGGCATAGGCTATCTGGGCTACACAAAGACCGTTAAATTGCAGTCGAAGGGATTTAATGTCACAATTTACGATGCGACAAACACAGGAGTTGGGGGCAAAGAATACCTTATACCCGACAGTGAACAAACCTACGCATGGTCAATAAATGCCCACGTCCCGGCAATAGACAGCTCAAGGGCCAGGGTTATGCCGGCAGAGGATATGTTTGACGCAAATGTACATTTCATAGCCTTCCCCCCCATGGACAGAGACGGAAGAAGTATCTTAAAAAAACACGTTCAAATATTCGTTGAGCATAAGGCGCAGTTAGACAATGCGCTGGTTATTTTTCAGTCCGCCGGCGTCCCCGGCACGATAGACAGGCAATTCATTGACATATTGATTGAACACGGGGCCACATGCAGTTTCGCTTCGGCATTTCGTGACGACTGGACTATTGAGGAATACTTTTATAATAACAACGATAAGGCAAGGGTAATAGCGGCAAATAACGAAAAATCCCTGAATAAGGCAAGGATGCTCTACGATATGCTGGGGGTTAAATACAGAACGCTCTCAACGATTAAAGAGGCCGAAGTTTATGAAAACGCCAAAAACAGCCTCCAGTACTCGGCCATCGTGTTTATGAATCAACTGGCACTCTCCTACCCTGACGTAAACATAAGGAATATGGCCGAATATCTCACAGACGGCGTGAGCTTAAACGAGACCCACCTGGGGATAGGGGCCGGTGGGTATAAGATGTTTTCGTCGGTTAAAAACATCTTAGATGGAAGTAAAAACCCCCACATGATGCCATTGATACAGGAGGTGCATAACAACAATCTGAGCATGATTTTACAGTATGCGGAGTCAATAGTAAATAAAGGCTGTAAATCGGCAACCATACTTGGCCTGACCACAAGAGGCAACCAAAAAAATATCGAACTCTCACCATCGATAATACTTGGGGAGTACCTGAACAGGCTTGGGGTTGTGGTCTATGTCGATGATCCATTTTACAGCGATGCTGAAGTATTTCCATTCAGCAGAAGTACCGATATACTAACGGACAAGCTCAGGAGCGACGCGTTGTTTGTTATGACAGACCATAATAAGTTTAAGTATATCACTCAGAATGACATTGTGCGCCTCGGGATAGATAATGCCGCGGTAATAATAGACAATGTACCGTTATTTAAAGGGTTTAAGTTTTCACATACCACGATATACCACGCCGTTGGAGACGGTAAGCCGGGATTGATATAAAATGTGCGGCATCGCCGGCTTTATCTCCGAAAACAGAGACTATGACGCGAAGAAAATAGTCGCCTCCATGCTTGACGTAATGAAATACAGGGGGCCTGACCAATATGGCATAAAGACATACGGGAGTTGTACAATCGGCATGGTACGCCTCAGCATAATAGACAAGAACACCCATGAAATCCCCTACGAAGACGCAAGCGGCAGATATGCCATCGTCTATAACGGTGAGATATATAACCATGACACAATAAAAAGCTCACTTCTGTCAAAGTACGGCTTTAAGACGGACTCGGACGCCGAGACCGCCCTCTATAACTACATAGACAAGGGGGTGAAGTCTTTTGATGGCTACAATGGTATGTACGCCTTTGCAATATACGACAGCGTGGAGAGAACGCTCTGCATCGTCAGAGACAAGACCGGAGAAAAACCCATGTACTACGCCCGTGGGCGGGATTTCTTCGCCTTCGCAAGCGAGATGAAATGCCTGCTTAAGGTTATCCCGGCGGAGCTTAATGCCGCAGCCATTTCGTATAAGGCCTATGAGTTTACATCAGGCAGTGAGACACTGTTTAAGAATATTTTAAGCCTTGAGCCAGGGGAGTACATAAGGGCAGACACCCGTGGCTATACAAGACACGAGTACTGGAAGGTATGGAATAACATAATAGAAATCCCCGATGACAAGAAAAAGATCTTAAAAGACCTGCACGACCTCGTTGAGGACTCAATATATCTGAGGACAAAGAACTGCGTCCATCACTTCGGCTGTTTCGTCAGTGGAGGGCTGGACAGCGCCCTGGCCGCCTGCATCGCCAAGCCCGATTACATCTACACAGTCCACTATGACTACGACGACTTTGACGAGCTTGATTATGCGCGCCTGGTTGCCGCAAGGCTGAAAAAAGAACTGGTAGTCATCACCCCGGACAAAGAGGATTTCCTGCGCACCAGGGAAGCCGTCGCCTTTCATCTGGATACCCCATGTACATGGACGAGCTTCTCACTGTGGATGCTCCTTGAGAGGGCACAAAAAGACATAAAAGTAGTGATGACCGGCGACGGTGCCGATGAGGCATTCTCCGGCTACTACAGATACCTGCTGCTCTACCACGACGAACAGATAAAGCAAGTCGAGGCGTTAAATAAGTACTCCTATCTGATAAATAAGTACTACGGAAGCCCCGCGGAGAGATACGCAAGACTCGTAAACCGATGTGAAAACCAGTTCGACGAGTCCGTAAACGCCTGGCTCAGAGAGAGCATCGGATACTACTTCGACAAGGTAAACGGCGATATCGTCCATGCCATGGGGCTTAATGATTTTTATTCTACCATGCAGGTGCTACTGCAGATGTCCGACCGCCTCTCCATGGCCTTCAGCATAGAGAACCGTTCGCCGTTTCTGGATTACCGGCTGATACAATATGGATTCTCCATGCCGTCAAAGTATAAAATAAAAGGTGGAATAACCAAATGGGCGCTAAAGGAGATAGCAAAGAAAATCGTACCCAAAGAGATAATCCAGAGAACGGACAAAAGGGGGTTTTCAGCCCCGGTAAACAAATGGTTCGAATGGGATAAATCAGGGAAATACGACAGAACGGCTTATAAGAACATGGTATACGAAGATTGGAAAATGGTATTTAATATCAAAACCGCAACGGCGCTAAGGCATGTTTGACAAAACATGGCAATTATGTTATAAAGACGAAGATGGACACCAACCGTAAAATCATACTCGGCATCCAGGAGGCCCATGACGCCTCCGCGGCGCTTATGATAGATGGCGAGGTCGTAGCTGCCGTTCAGGAGGAGCGATTTACGGGGCTTAAGGGCGATTACGGTTATCCGGAGCAATCAATAAACTACTGCCTGAGACATGCCGGAGTTAATTCGACTGACATCTCCGAGGTTGTCTTAGCCTCACACCAATGGAACCCCGTGCTGACAAAGATAAAGAGAAATGCCAATTTCACCGTTTCGGACTGGGTCAAAGAGCAGCATGAATTCTGGCGTCCTACACTGTTTGAAAAAAAGAAGATCTCTCATTATGAGATATTTAAGGACCGCGGAGATTTCAGCTATGACAACACCTACCCCATGGAGCACCTCCTGAGTGGCTACATGGACCCCGAAGAGATGAAGGACATGGCAAGGATAAGAAAGTCAGTTGTGGCTCAAAAACTGAACCTGCCAACCGGTAAAGTCAGAACAGTCACCCATGAGGACTGCCACACGTTTTACTCATATTTTGCCGGCCCTCTCAGGGGTGATATCCTTGCGCTTACCTCGGAAGGCATAGGGGATTACTCAAACGGGACGGTTTCTACGTTTAACGAATCCGGCAGGGTAGAGCTGTCATCGACAAGAGATAACCACATCGGACACATATATCAGTACATCACACTGATTTTAGGGATGAAGCCGGCACAGCACGAGTATAAGGTCATGGGGCTTGCCCCGTATTCCAATATCAAAGAACTCGAGAAAAGCTACAAGGTATTTAAGGATATTCTAAAAGTAGAAGGCCTAAACATAGTATATGATAAGAGGCCTTCTGACTTGTATTTCTGGTTCAGGGACAACCTTGAGGGGCATAGGTTTGACGGCATAGCAGGTGGCCTGCAAAGATTCGTAGAAGAGATACTTTGTAATTGGGTACAGGCATGTACGGAGAAAACAGGGTTGAAAAGGATATGTTTTTCCGGGGGTGTGGCGCAAAATATCAAGGCCAACAAGGCCATATCAGAGCTTGGCTGCGTAGAGGATATTTATGTGTGCCCTGCTGCCGGTGATACGTCTATATCAATTGGGGCGTGTTACTTTGCCATGTGGGAGCATCTGAGAAGTAATGGGATTTCAACGGACAGCATAAAACCGCTGGATAATATTTATCTTGGCCCCGAGTACTCACGCGATGAGATAAGAGACATATTAAAAGAAGAAAAAATTGAGGAGGATTTCAAGATATTAAGAGATGTAACGCCGGAGTACATAGCGGGGCTGTTAAGTGATGGAAACGTACTGGCAAGGTGCGTATCGAGAATGGAATTTGGCCTGAGGGCACTGGGCAACCGCTCGATTCTTGCCGACCCACGGCGCTATTCAACGGTGTCAAAAATAAACGCGCAGATCAAGTTTCGCGATTTCTGGATGCCATTTACACCGACAATTCTGGCAAAAAGGGCAGATGATTACATTATAAATCCCAAAAATATAAAATCACCATACATGACCATGGCCTTTGACACAACTGCCCTTGCACAACATGAACTTGCGGCGGCACTGCATCCGGCCGACCTCACCGCCAGGCCCCAGATACTGGAGGCACATTCAAACCCGGCATACTACGAGCTGATTGAGGCATTTGAACGAAAGACCGGTGTCGGCGCCGTGCTCAATACAAGCCTGAACCTCCACGGCCTGCCCATAGTGCTTGGCCCGCGGGAGGCCGTTTATACACTGAGAAACTCAGGCCTGGACGCGCTTATTTTGGGCGATTACCTGATCATGAGGAGGTAAGATTCCGTGAACTACTGCGCTAAATGCCTCATCCCCGACACTAAGCCATATACCGTTTTCAATGATAAGGGTGTGTGCAGCGCATGCGTGTCTCATGAACAAAAGCAACAAAAAACAGGCGGCATCAATTGGCAGATAAGAGAGCAGGAGTTTGACAAAATAGTAAAGGAGGCAAAGGACAAGAAAGCGCCCTATTATGATTGCCTCGTCCCGGTAAGCGGCGGCAAGGACAGCATCACACAGGTACACCGGCTGCTCAAGCACGGCGTCAGAATCCTGGCAGTTAATGTCGACTATGGGATAAAGACAGAGGTAGGCATATCAAATCTGAATCTGATTGCAGAGCGTATGGGCGCTGCATTGACGATATATAAACCGGAGCAGACGCTGCATAAACAGCTGATTAAAATCGGATTTGAACAGTTCGGCGACCCCGACTTGTTAAGCCACACACTGCTTCATGCCTATCCGCTGCACACTGCCCTTGCCTATAAAATCCCTCTTGTGGTGTTAGGAGAAAACTCCGCGTTTGAGTACGGAGGGGACACGGAAATAGCTAATAGCAACTCAATTACAAGGGAGTGGTTTTCAAAATACGCGGCCAACGGAGGCCGCGACGCGTTATTCGTAAGCCGCACCTACGGCATAGACTATGAAAAACTCAGACTCTACGACTTCCCGGACGATCTTAAAGGCTCCGGTACAAAGACGATTTTCAGCAGTTATTATTTTTTCTGGAACTCTGAGGAACATCTTGAAATTGCAAAATCATATGGGTTTAAAACCCTTGAATCCAGCAGAGAGGGGACATATAGGAACTACGTAGGGATAGACGAGAAAATCAATAGAATCCATCAGTACATGAAGGTCTTGAAATTTGGCTATGGACGTGCTACAGACCACGCATGTGAGGATATAAGAAATGGGCGGCTCACGCGCCATGAGGCAGCAAAGCTGGTTAAACTCTATGACACACAGGAGTTATCCGGCTACTATATCGATGATTTCTGTGCATACTTGCAATACTCGAAAGAAGAGTTTTATAGTATACTCGAAAGATACCGGAATCTAAGCATATGGAAACGCGGCAGAAACGGCGTATGGCATTTGCCGGCCAACGACAAAAAGTTCGGCATTCAGGCCGATGATTGCCCCACGGAGGTGAAGTGAACGCATTGATTCATTGTATAAAGAACTCTGTGAACGGGCAATAGAATGAGATATGACTTAATAAAAAATCCTCGTATATTCGAAGTAAACGGTTTTAAGATAAAAGACTACGGAAAGATATACCTGAAAGACGGGGAAATGGTTTCATTTGTAACGCAAAGCAATAAAGAGTGTGACTTCACGGCAATGGACTGGGGATTTTACTTAGGGCCTTCCATTAACGGCAGATTAAAAAACCAGGGCTTTAAGGTTGCGTTAGTTTTAAACGAGTATGGGAAGTTATACGTCAATGCCGTAGAAATTGACAAGATTGATGAGTTTAAGAAATATCTTAAGACAAATCAAAACAGTACCATCCTCTGCTGGCTGGACGACTGGCTGAGTGAAAAAACGGAAATATAACGTTAGAGCAAACTATAATAAGCAAGTGGAATACGTTATAATTTATGGGATATTGCAGTGGAAAAATAAATGTGCGGCATAGCGGGATTCATCGGCAAAGCGGATTTTGACGCGGCATTAACCATCCGGCAAATGACGCTCACCATGGTCCACAGAGGGCCTGACGACATGGGGTATGAGCTATGTTCGTTTGGTAAGAAAGGATCAACCTATGCCGCCCTGGGCCATAGACGCCTGAAAATTATCGATCTGTCCGACAGAGGACATCAACCGATGTCTAACGCCTCCGGCACCATTTACATCATCTATAACGGTGAAGTATATAACTACATGGAGCTTAAGGGCGAACTAACCAGTGCCGGGCACTCCTTTAACTCTACAAGCGATACTGAGGTTATCCTGAAGGCTTATGAGCAGTGGGGCACGGAGTGCTTTAGCAGATTTAACGGCATGTGGGCCATAGCCATCATTGACAAAAATCAGAGAAAGGCTATTCTGTCGAGAGACCGTTTAGGAGTAAAACCTCTTTACTATTATAAGACCCCGACGGATTTTGTCTTCGCGTCTGAGATAAAGGCCATTCTAAAACATCCCAAAATAAAAAAAGAACCAAACATGGAAAAGATAATCAGATATGCCAGCGGCAACTACAGATACGTAGATGTGGATGATATGTCATATTTTAAGGACATTTACCAAGTACCGAAGAGTTCCTTTATAGAAATAGACGAGGCCCTGCAAATCAAAACAACCGCATACTGGAGTCTCAATCCGAATCTAATTAACCACAACATTAAAGATAAAGACGCAATCGAACAGTTCAGGGACATCTTTGCAGACTCCGTAAGGCTAAGGCTCAGAAGCGACGTGCCCGTAGGCTGTATGTTAAGCGGCGGTATGGATTCTACATCTATCACCTGTGTCGCGTATAAACTGTTAAATCACCCTATTGTCACGTTTTCCGGTATTACCGGGACACAGAAAGGGGTTTATGACGAGAGCGAATATATAAACAGTGTGATAAGAGAGCTGAACGCGGATTATCATTATATAAAACCAGACCCATCGGATATCTTTGACACCGTGGAAGAAATGCTTGCCTGGCACGACGAACCCATATGTACGGTAACGTGGTACAGCTTATATTTAATCGCAAAAAAGATAAAAAATGAAGGAATCTCCGTAGTACTAAACGGCCATGCCGGGGATGAGCTGCTCGCGGGGTACTGGGACCATTACCACTATAATTTCTACGACATGTTTGAAGACGGCGAGATAGATACAATGTATAACGAGATTGCCGCGTGGGCAGACAACCACAAACGGCCCGTGGACGAGGTTAACAAAACAATCCGGTTTATCACCGCGATGAAAAAAAACAGGGAACTTGAGGCAACGAAATTTACGGATTATTCGTATTTGCTAAACGCTAAATATGCCGTTGAAAAAAATAAGGCCATCTTAAGCCAACCCGTGCAGTTTTCGGATGAGCTATCAAGAAGGCTGTACCTTGAGTTGATTTATGAAACCGTACCGGCAATCCTGAGGCCCGAAGACAGAAACACAATGTCTCAATCAATAGAGTCGCGCTCCCCTTTTTTGGACTACCGGCTGATAGAATTCTGCTTTTCCCTGCCGGCAAGGCTAAAGATAAGAAACGGCGTAGGCAAATGGATTCTCAGAGAGGCAATGAAAGGAGTGCTGCCCGAAGACGTACGCACAAGGAAAGACAAGGCCGGGTTCATTGCCCCGGCAGACGAATGGTTCAGGACTATCAATAAGGCCCAAATGTATGCCCTTATAAACTCGGAATCCCTGAAAAAACGAGACATCTTTGACATCGTGGCGCTTAACAATATGTTTGAAGAGCATGTTGCGAAGGTAAAAAATCATCAAATGGTCCTATGGCAGATAATGAATTTGGAGTTATGGTTCAGGATGTTTTTTGATGAATAACAGCAGGGTTTACATAATAGCAGAGATAGGGATAAATCACAACGGGTCATACGAAAACTGTGTCAAAATGGTCGATGCCGCCGTGGAGGCAGGATGCGACGCGGTAAAACTCCAATTTTTCAGGGCAAAAACCTTATACCCCAAAAGTGCCGGAGAGCTGGACTGGAAAGACTCAGAGGGAAAATACTCTTATAATATCTATGAGGCGGTCAAGGGATTTGAGCTACCCGAGGGCTGGATAGAAAATCTGCTTTCCTACTGTGCCTCTAAACAAATCGAACTATTGTCGTCAGTCTCAGACCCACACGGCGTGGACGTTCTGCTTGAGAAAGGGGTTAAGAAAATAAAACTTACCTCCTACACGATAACGAACACGGTGTTAATTGAGCGCTGTGCCAGGGCTGGTGTGCCGATTATAATGTCAACCGGGGGCGCGACACTTGGGGAAGTTGAAAATGCCGTATCGATTGCCACAAGGCATCACAACAAGTTATCCCTCCTTCACTGCTCTATAGCGTACCCAACTTCGCTTGCCGACTGTAACCTTGGCGTGATAAAGACGCTTCAGTACGCGTTTCCCGAAATACCGGCAGGTTATTCAGACCACACAATGGAGGCCGTCGAAGCGCCGGTTCAGGCAGTTTATCTCGGCGCACAAATCATAGAAAAACACATAACCCTTGATAAATCAATGAGCGGCCCTGACCACTTCTTTGCCCTTGAGCCGAATGAACTAAAGCTCATGGTTGCAGCCGTAAGGCAGGCAGAGTCCGATTATAAGCAAGGGACGTTTAAGGTAGACAAGCTAATCTACGGAAGCACGGCAAAGGTAGTGTACCCGCAGGAGAGGTATTTAAGGGATTTTGCCTTTATGAAACTCTTCGCTAAGAGAGATATTGGCCAAGGTGATGTTATAAGGCCTGAAGACATATCCATCTTACGCCCCGGCAAGAAAAGACACGGCCTTGACCCGGTATATCTTAAACTGTTTGAAGAGTATGACATAAAGGCAAAAAGGCCCATATCGGTTGAGGAACCTATTACGTGGGATTTGATATTTTAAATGCCTGCCCAACTTATTTGAAAATATCGGTAAATGGCAAACGAGTTTGATAAGATAATCAAGGAGGCGTTAAGGGAAGGCCTTGGCGTGCTGCTTGAGCAGGTGTTAAACATAAAGTGTAAGTCAATCAAGCAGATAGAGGCAAAACTGCAAATAACCGACGAGCGCGAGGCGGATTTTATCCTTGACGTCATAAAAGAAGACGGGCAGCGCGTAATAATTCACTTTGAGTTTCAGGCAACAAACTATTTCAGAATGGACCATCTGATGTTGCGTTACGCTATATACCTTGATGAGATATATAATCTGCCCATTCAGCAGTATTTGTTTTATGTAGGAAGGGAGCCGTTAAAAATGACAGGCCACCTGAAGAGACCGTTTCTGGATTATAGATACAAAATAATAGATTTTAAGGACATTGACTGCGGAAAGTTCATAAACTCCAACCATATCGAAGTGCTGGTACTGTCGATACTGTGTGACTATAAGGGTAAAGACGCAAGTATATTTATACGTGAGATATTGTGTAAAATAAAGGACAAGGTAAAGGAGGAGACCTTAATGGGCAGGTACATAAGGCAAATAGAGGTGTTGTCCAGCTTAAGGAACTTACAGGAAAAGGTATCAAAGGAGGTATCGGGCATGGCAATAGTATATGACATAGAGGCAGATATAAGGTATCGCCAGGGGCTTGAGAGAGGGCTTGAAAGAGGGCTTGAAAGAGGGCGCGAAGACGGCCGAACAGAGGGAAGGCTTCAGGGCCTGAAGCAGGGGTTAACAGAGGCGATAGAGTTAGCTGTCGAGCTGAAATTCGGCGCCCACAACCTTAAGTTAATCGAAGGCGTTAAACTGATTAATGACATAGACAAGTTAGAGCATATAAAAGAGATAATTCGGCGTGCCGGGTCTATTGACGACGTAATAAAAGAAACAGGAGGTTATGAGTAAAGCGTTTTTATTCGATTTGAAAACGTTTTGAACTTTAGATGAAGAGAATCCTTTTCAGGGGCGACGCTAAACCTTCAATTGGCACAGGGGATCTGATGTCGTTAGTCAATCTATCCCGTTATTTTGAAAAAGACGGCTGGGAGGCGTTCTTTCTGATACGCGGTTATGAGGCGGGTATAACAATTATGGAAGGCCGTGGTATTAAAAACGTAACCGTGATTGACCCGGGTTGTTCGTTACGGGAAGAACAAGAGTCCATAGAAAATATAATACTTCAAAAAAACATAGACATCCTGTTCATGGAAATTACAGAGCGGAGGCTCACCGACTACGCCCTACCCTCCGGAGTGAAAAAAGTCTGTGTAAATTTTGACGGCTTAATCCCAGATGGCATGGACATCGTGATAAACTGGGACGTAGAAGGTACAACCTGGTTCGATAAAACACTCTACCCCGGGACAAGGTTTCTCGTAGGCCCACAATATATAATCCTGCCGCCTGATTTCGATA
Source organism: Nitrospirae bacterium MYbin6 (assembly GCA_002753305.1). Lineage (GTDB taxonomy): Bacteria > Nitrospirota > Thermodesulfovibrionia > Thermodesulfovibrionales > Magnetobacteriaceae > Magnetominusculus. Next base: position 32,857 of record PEAC01000008.1, on the reverse strand, counting down.
AAGGACGTATAGCAGCACGCATATATGCACCAACGCCGCAAAACGTCCTGATTGCAATGGGCGGGGCCGATGAGTTAAACTTCACGCGGCAAGTCGTAGACACTATCTTAGAAGACAGGCCCAATATAAAAATTACCGTAGTGGCAGGCGCGGGTTATCTGTATATAAAAGAACTGGCTCAGGCCCTGGCCAACGCAGGAACCACTCATGTGGTAAAACAAAATGTCAATGACATGTTTAATGAATACATGAATTGCGATGTGGCAGTAGCAGCCGGGGGGCTGACCTCCTACGAATTGATAGCAACGGGCACACCGGCCATTTTAATTGCCACATACGATCATCAAATAGCAAGGTGCAAGTACTTTCAGGATTCTCAGGGCTGGGCAAGATACCTAGGTTACAGGTCTTATGATCCGAAGGAGTTAAGGCATTTGATAAAACACCCGCCCTCCCCCGCCAAAACTAACATATTCGATACACAAAAAATATTTGAGGCGGTTAATGAACTCCTCCAATGACATAGCCATAAGCCACGAAGGGGGCCTGTTTTACTTTCGGTATCTGCAGTGGGATACCGATTTTTTCGGCAAGAGGTCATACGTTCTCGACCCCGCAAAATCTGTCTTTAAGACGAGTGACAGGATTAAAGAGCAGATAATACACCACCTCACAGATAGTTTCGTAACGGCAAAGTTAGACACCGAAACAGGAATCGAGCTGACAAGTTTCCTGTCTGACTGCGGCTTCTATTATGTCGATACGGAGGTAAGGCTTAGATACGCACAGAATTTCCGCAATGGCAACATTACCGATATTGAACATGTAACAGTAGAAAGACTTGAGAAAAACGAAGGGCTTCCCTACGTCTTGCTTGGAGGGGCCTTTACGCAGACGAGATTTCATACCGACTTTCACATACCCAATCAGCAGGCTGACCAGCTATGGATAAGTTACCTGAAAAACTTCAAGCCATCGCCGGACGGCCATCTGTTTACGTCAAAGATAAAGGATGAAGTTACAGGTGTTATCGTTGTAAATACCTGTGATAGAGAGGCCACATTTTTTTATGTCTCGGTAATAGGTAAATTCAGAAACAAAGGAATAGGCTCAATGCTTATTAACAAAACCTTTGAATGTTTTAGTGGTTATACGATCTTCACAGGAACTCAGGTAAAAAACACTGCCGCCTTAAATTTCTACATCAGAAATGGTTTTACAACGGTAGATTCTACAAAGACCGTGCTGCACTATTGGGGAAAGTAGCAGGCAGCCGGAGTCGTTCCCCAAAGTTCTCAAGCTCTATTTGTACCCTTATTTCACCCATTTCTTCTGCCTCTATGATATGGATAGAGATGCTAACCTCTTTAAGCCGATGACGTCAAATTAACTTTATATCGTGAATAAATCAATATTTGCCTAAAAGCGCCATAGTGTGATAAAATCAGAGTCAAGAGGTAAATGGAGAAATGAAAGAAATTGGCTAATCTTATCATAGCCGCACACCCTGACGATGAAATGCTTGACTGTAGTGGGCTGTTAACGCAGATGCCAAAACACTCTGTAGATTCTTATGTTTTAATTCTCACGGCAGGAAAGGATTTTAAGATAAGACTAATAGATTTGGAGGAGACATAAGTGAAAATCGCTATCGTAAACCCCTCGCTGAGGCCGGAATCTAAGAGAAGGCAGCTCCCCGTAGGGCTTGCCTATGTACTTACGGCAGTAAAAAAGGCAGGCTTTGATTTCGACTTTATTGATATGGATATAAATAACATTACAATGGCGCAGTTAGAGGAAATTTTATCGAAGACCACCTATGATGTGTGCGCATTGGGATGTATTGTAACGGGGTTTAAGTACGCAATCCAGATAGCCGACATTGCAAAAAAATTAAACCCCAAAACAGTCATAATCGCCGGCAACTCCCTCGTCACCTCATGCCCGGAACTTCTCCTCAACAACGCACAGTTTGACATCGGCGTGATGTCCGAGGGGGATGTAACCATAGTGGAGCTGTTACAGGCACTTCAGGACAAGACATCGCTATCAGGCGTTGCGGGTATCGTGTACAAAGAAAACGGAAGGGTAGTCTCCACACCCGAACGCCCCGCGATTGCCAATCTGGATGAAATCGGCTTTCCCGACTGGGACATATTCGATCTGGAAAAATACAAGGAGTACTCATACATTAACGTAAACGTAATGGGTGACGGCATGAATGCAGAAAACATACTGTCATATCCGCTGAATTCCGCAAGAGGCTGCCCGCACAGGTGCAGCTTCTGTTATCATGTCTTTAAGGGGAAAAAATATAGGAAATATTCAAAGCAGGCAATAATGGACGAAATAAAGCGCCTCCATTTTGAATATGGCTGCAATTTTGTGTCCTTCTGGGACGAGTTGACATTTGCCAACATTCAAAGCGTCAGGGATATGATAGATGCGTTTAGCAAGCTGGATCTCAAGATAGGATGGGAGTGTCCGACCAGAGGAGACCTGTTTAAAAAAGAACACCTTGGTTTGATAAAGGATTTAAAGGCCGTTGGCTGCGATAATATTGCGTTTTCACTGGAGAATGCCAGCGAAGAAATCCTCACCGCCATGAACAAAAAACTAAACGTGGCGCAGTTCATTGAGCAGGCGCAGGTTTTATGGGAAGGAGGCTGCGTCCCGATTACGAGTGTGGTCTTTGGTTATCCGCAAGAGACGCCAGAAAGTATTAAGAAAACTATAGATGTATGCGAGGAATGCAACATATTTCCAAGCGTAGGGTTCCTCCTCCCACTGCCGGCAACTCCAATATACGAGTGGGCAAAGGAACACGGCCATATCACCGATGAACTGGCATATCTGAAGAGAATTGGGGACAGGCAGGACTTCCACATCAACCTGACCACAATGTCAGACGAGCAATATGTAGGTACTGTGACAAGCTGCCTGGAGGCCCTTGCAAAGAAAATGGGATTAGAATTCGATTCGGTTTTTAAAACAGCCAGATATGTAAAGCCAAAAATAATGAGCAGCTCCGGCAACAGTTGACAGATAAGGCACTAATATTACATACGGTATCGGACGCGCAGCACTGCGTTAACAACGACCTGCACAAAGGGCACCTTCTGTTTTGCACTAACTCCGGCGTCGAAGTCTACATGAAGGAGGCTCATTCAGTCCAATGCAGATGTCTCAGCAGTTTTTTCACCAACAAAGAAGTCTTTCAGCTTATGGACAGGGCCTCGGCTGACGTAGATAAACTTTTAGATTCCCTTGATACAAATGTTTCGCCCGAATTAAACGCCAGGTATGGCTTTAAAATAAATTATTTCCGGTGTCTTTATTCTTACTTCGGCAAATTTCAATATATGGGGTATTTAATTCTGTCTGAGGCAGTTAAGAAAATATCGAAGCTGTTCACGCTGACTTATATTGTTTTTTATGATTACAGGTTTAACACATTTATAGATACAGATAAACCTATGGCAGAGATTGCATCTTTGCTCTTCGATAACGTTGTTAACACGAAGGCCATATCCTATCCAAACCCGGTGGAAGCCAAAAGCGGCATGAGACTCCAGGATATGGTAAAAAGAATAAGGCGTAAACATTTATACATCATCGGGAAGCTCTATACTCAGGCCATGGCGGAACTGAAGAACAGGGTGTTGTCAAAGAATAAAAAGACTATATTGGTTTACGATAACCTATATGAAGTGGATTTTTTAATAAATAATTTCGGCGACTATAACGTTATATTTTATAAGAACGAATCTGGCGTACCTGTTGGATTTAAGGCTAAGGAATACGTTTCCGGCGTGAGTAAAGATTACTACGATTTTAAGGACGACATCGAAGGTGACATTGGGCAATTATTCCTGAGCGATCTGAAATCTGATTTCGATAAGAATATAGATAAATACCTGAACACTGTCCTGATGCTCAGAGACATACAAAAGAAGTTAGCGGTTTCTCTGGGTATCTGGGGCCTTGGCCCTACAAACAGGATAAGGGCCTTTGTTTTTGAGTATTTACGCTCTGAAGGCATAACAATCCTCGGCGCACAACACGGCTGCCTTTATGGAGATTCATATATACCCTGGCACTTCGATGCCGAATTATACAGATGCACTGAATTCATAAGTTACGGTTTTACAGAGGAAGACCTGAGGAGATTATACCCGGACAAGACACAACACGCCTCAATCGTTCCCCTCGGCAAAGTAAAACTCCCTATGATTAAGAAGGCCAGTAAAGTTATTGACATCCTATTTCCAATAACAAACAGCATTTCAATGTTAGAAGGAGGTATGTGCAGAACTCTGCCTCACAAGATGACAGAAATACAAATAGATATACTTAACTATCTGAATGGTATAAAAGGCCTTAGTATCTATGTTAAACCCTTCATAAATTCAAACTATGACAACTGTTCGGTTATACCGGTATTGAATAAAATGAAAAATTTAACAGTTGTTTACGATATGATATTGTTAGAGTTTCTGGAAAAATACCATCCAAACGCCATAATAATAGAGTACCCATCTCAACCGCTAGTTGAGGTCTTACACATGGATATGGAAATATTTCTGATGAACTGCGAACTTTCGCCTTTTGAAAACCAAGCCTTGTCCGAACTAATAAAGCGCGTCTACTTTGCATATGACACCGGAGAATTAATATCCATGTTAGAGCAATACATCAGAGGCACGCTCCCCAAAAAGCGCGATACAACGTACTATAATCACTACGTTTATAAAGAAGGCACAAAAGAAAACATCGGCAAACTAATTAACCGGCTGTGTGAAGGCTATCAGGTGGCTTTATAAAACCAGTGGGATGGTTGATTCCTCTGCCATCCCTTTACAACTGTTGGACCGGCTGCTATGGATTCCCGCTTTGCCCTGTGCCATTTTCTCCGTATATACTATAATCATTCTCTTTTCTCCTTCCGCCCTTCTACTCTAATTTAACATATGGGAAGTGTCTCATGTATATTGGCACAGAGGGAAGGAGCTTCCGGCTGATTTTTCAATCTCTAACCAAACCGAAAGCTCCTTGTGATAATTTTTCAACTTACCTTGTAATCTCCTGTTTTACCCCTTAACGCGCCTTATGATTTCGTCAGCTACCTGCGATGTCCCTACCGCTGTTGGGTCGTCCGGCGTTGGCTTCATGTCGTATGTGACGTGCTTTCCCTCTTTGATTATTGAGGCAATTGCACCGTCCAGGCGTGTGGCCGCTTCGCGCTCCCCTATGTGGTTTAGCATCATTATCGCCGAGAGCATCATCGCCATCGGATTTATCTTGTTCAGCCCCTTGTACTTCGGCGCGCTCCCGTGTGTGGCCTCAAAGACCGCCATCTCTGCGCCTATGTTCGCCCCGGGGGCCAGTCCCAGGCCGCCTATTAATCCCGCCGCCAGGTCCGACACTATGTCGCCGTACAAGTTCGGCAGCACCAGCACGTCATACAGCTCCGGCTTCTGCACCAGCTGCATACACATGTTGTCTATTATCCTGTCTTCATACTCTATGTCGGGATAGGACTTCGCCACGTTGTTGGCCACCTCTAAGAACAGCCCGTCTGAGTGCTTCATTATGTTTGCCTTGTGGACTGAGGTTACCTTCTTCCTGCCGTTTTTCCTTGCGTAGTCAAAGGCAAAGCGCACTATTCTCTCCGTGCCGAAGACCGATATGGGCTTTATGCTTATGCCGGAATCGGGGCGAATTACCTTTTTCGTCTTTGATTTTATGAACTCTATAAGCTCCAGCGTCTCTTCCTTGTCTTTTTGAAACTCTATCCCGGCATACAAGTCCTCAGTGTTTTCCCGTACCACGACCAAATCGACATTCGGATAGACGCATCGCGCCCCAGCGTATGACTTACAGGGCCGCAGGCAGGCATACAGGTCAAGCTCCTGCCTCAGCGTTACGTTAACACTCCTGAAGCCCGTCCCCACGGGCGTAGTCACCGGCCCTTTGAGCGCCACCTTATTTTTCTTGATGCTCTCAATGACGCGGCCAGGCAACGGCACGCCCTCGGCCTCAAACACGTCAGTCCCCGCGTGCTGGACGTCCCAGTTTACCTCTACTCCTGCACCGGCGATTACCCTTTGCACCGCCTCGGTTATCTCCGGCCCTACGCCGTCCCCCGGGATTAACGTTATATTATGCTTGCTCATAGGTTTATCCTCAGGATTTCCCTTACCTCATCGGGGTGGTTCGCTATCAGGCGCAGTTCGTCGTCTGTCAGCGGCTTTTGCGTATGGAGATTTGCGTACTGGACAAGCTCAAGGATCTCTCTGGCCTCGTAGTCGCTGTTAAAGTGAATCCCCAGGCCGTCATATACGTGCCTGAATCCCGTGATGCCGCCATATGCCCCGGTGGTTATCACCCTTCCCGTCTGCAGGAGGTCAGGTTCGCCGCGCCCTACCTCTTCGTAGTCATATAGCTCATAGTTGCGGCGGTCTTTCAGTGTGCCGTCGGCATGGATGCCAGATTCATGGGCAAAGGCATTCGCCCCTACGCCGGGCTGATTTATCGCTATCGGAAGACCAAAGGCATACGAGGCATAACCCGCTATCTTCCATGACATTTTTAAATCTACATTGTCACACATGATTTCCTGAGTCTTGAAATACGGCGAAAACTTGAGCGCCAGAAGTATCGGCACAAGGTCGGCATTGCCCGCGCGCTCCCCGTAACCGTTTACCGTTGTGTTGATGTATGTGTCTATCCCGCACTCAATGGCGGCACGCGCCCCGGCTATTGATATCGCCTCGGCCATCCCCAGGTCGTTGTGGCAGTGCATCTCTATGGGGAACTTTGTCCTTTCTGACAGGGTCTTTATCTTTTCGTACATTGAGATCGGGTCTTCGCAGCCCAGCGTATCGCAGTACCTGAACCTGTCGGCACCGTTTTCCTTGCCGGCTATTATGAACTCCTCAAGCCTGTCAACATCCGTCCTTGAGGCATCCTCGGCATTGACCCCCACGGTCTCTGCCCCGGCCTCTTTGCCCGCCCTCAGGGCCTTCACCATCCCGTCTATTACGTCTTTAAATGTCTTTCTACCCTGAAACTTCCCCTGTATCAGAATCTCTGAGGTAGAGGCGGAGATGTTTATGTGCTTCATCTTCGGACAATTCTTGAATGTTGTCTCGATGTCCTCTACTACCGCCCTGCACCATCCCTCAAGGTGTATCTGTTTCATCAGGCCCTTTTCAAACAACTTCAGATTCGCGTTAATGTAGCCCACTTCATGCTTCAGCGTTGGAAAGCCTACCTCGGACTGGAATATCCCCATCTTGTCAAGATAGATGTTCAGCATCGTCTTGGACAGCTTGGGAAGAAGGATTCTGGACGTCTGAACACCGTCCCGATTCGTTACGTCGATTATGTGTACGGTATTTGCCATTTTCTCTAACCTCTTTCTTTCGGAATTTTAGATTCTAAATATACTATATTTTGTTTTTTATATCAAGTTATTTTTGTTATAATCATATTGAGGTCTGCATTTTATGAAAGGCATAGCGTGAAAACGGCATTAATCACCGGAATACTTGGACAGGACGGGCCATATCTGGCGCGCCTCCTCCTTGAGAAAGGCTACAAGGTCTATGGCCTGATTCGCAGATACTCTAACCCCAACTTCAGCAACACGGACTATCTGGGCGTTACCAACGACGTGGAATTCGTAACCGGTGACATGACCGACGAAAAATCCCTTATGACTATCTTTAAGCTGATTGCCCCCGATGAGGTCTATAATCTTGCCGCGCAATCCTTTGTCGGCGTCTCATGGGCTCAGCCAAAGGCCACCACGGAGGTAAACTCACTAGGCGTCCTCTATCTCCTTCACGCAATGCGCTCGGTTGCCCCAACCACGAGGCTCTTTCAGGCCTCAACCGGTGATTTATTTGGCAACAACAACGTAAATGGCATTCAAAACGAGGATGTACCCTTTAAGCCCCGCAGCCCCTACGCCGTCACAAAGCTATACGCCTACTGGATGGCCGTAAACTTCCGTGAGAGCTACGGGATGTTCTGCGCTAACGGCCTCCTCTTCAATCACGAATCCCCTATCAGGGGGCAGGACTTCGTCACACGTAAAATATCCATAGGAGCGGCTAAGATAAAGCTGGGCCTTGCCGATGAAATCGTACTTGGCAACACCGACACCAGGCGCGACTGGGGCTTTGCCGGTGATTATGTCGAGGCGATGTGGCTTATGCTCCAGCACGAAAGGCCGGACGACTACGTCATCGCCACGGGGGAAGTCCACTCAATACGCGAATTCCTTGATGCCGCGTTCAGGCGACTGGACATTAACGACTGGGAGCGCTATGTCAGGCTCGACCCGAAATTCAGCCGCCCCACAGAGGTATACACGCTCTGGGGAAGCCCTGAAAAGGCAAAAAAGGTACTTGGCTGGTCCCCTAATGTTAAATTTAAAGATCTCGTACATATTATGGTCGACGCCGACCTGAGGAGGCTTTCAGGATGACGAAATATCTGTCAGGGGTGAGGCGCATATGGGCGGCCTTCAAATATAAGGGATTCAGATACGCCTGGAACTATCTCCATTTCCACTTATTCTGGTATACGCGCCATCCGCTTATTACAAAGATATTGTACCTCTTAGACTCCTACCCGCAGTACCTGGAGGTTGAGGTGACAACGCGCTGCAACCTGCGCTGCATTCAGTGTGAGCATACGTACTGGCATGAGCCGGGCATTGATATGCCATTCGATAAGTTTAAGCACATAATCGACCAGTTTCCGCGCCTTAAGTGGATAGGCCTTACCGGCATTGGGGAGAGTTTCATGCACAAGGACTTTCTGAACATGCTTGAATATGTCAAAAAGAAACACGCCATTGTCGAGTTGTTTGATACGTTTTATTTTATCGACGAGACCGTAGCCCGAAGGTTGATTGAGATAAACATCGAAAACTTCTTCGTCTCATTAGACGGGGCTACGAAGGAGACATACGAGGCCCTTCGCGTGGGGTCGGATTTCAAAAGGGTAACGGAAAACGTAAGGACATTTTTCAGGATAAAAAAGGAAATGGGGTCTTTTTTCCCCGAGATGAACTTCCACTACATAATAAATAAACTCAACTGCGGCGAGGTCTCAAGATACGTCGAGCTTGTGGCGGAACTCTCCGGAGCGCGGCCCTCCGGCGGGGACGACGTGACGATATTCTTTTCCCAGATGCTTCACAGGTTCAAAGAATCCGACGAGCTGTTTATAAAAGTCCCCGAAGAGACCATTGCCGAGGCCATTGAGGCCGGTAAAAGGCACGGCGTCAAAATCACATGGAATCCTGATGTCCCCACCGACAAACCGCCAATGAATAACTGTGTCGAGTGGACTATGCCCTTTATATTCGCAACCGGGGACGTTATCCCATGCTGCTCCGGTAACGAGGCAAACCGGAGGGATTTCCAGAGGGAAACCGCCCTGGGGAATATCTTTACTCAAAGTTTTAAAGAGATATGGAGAGGCCAGCGGTACAAAAATCTCAAGACGATGCTCAAAACAGGGCAATGTCCGCCGCCTTGCAGCAACTGCTGTGTCTATAAATCTTGCTCATCCTGAGCTTGTCGAAGGAGACACTTAAATGCGCGTACTTGTAGTAACCCCCAATATGTATATCTACGGCGGGGCGGAACTCGTAATCGTAGAGCTGGCAAACTACCTGTCAAGGCACAACATCGCCCACGCCCTCCTTACTACCGGCATCCTCCCTGAGATAGAAAAAGACATAACAAATACCGAGATAATAACATACCCCTTTATTGCATCAAACGACTGGCGTGACCTGCTGAAAAACATGTGGCTGCTCAGCAAGGGAATACGCAGACTTGCCAAACGGTTTGACGTAATAAACCTGCACAACTGCCCGGCTGAGCTTACGACATTCACCATATCAAAACCCGCGGTATGGCTCTGCAATGAACCCCCCGCGGTGTTCCTTGGAGGCAGCGCTGACCGGGACGGCGCGCTTAAGGGGTTTGCCAAGGGGTTGTTTTATGACTTTGATAAGTTTATCGTTAGGCGATACGTAAGGAACGCCGTCGTGGCGGACGATTTTAACGCCGCGCGCTTTAAGTCGCTCTATGGGGTTACACCCAGGATAATTCATTATGGAATAAACTACGGGTTTTTCTCTAATCCGCCGGAGATGCCCTCACGCAAAAACCGCTTCACCGTCCTTCAGTCCGGCGTATTTAACCCATATAAAAATCAGCTTGAAGCTGTTAAGGCAGTCAATTCATTGAAGGATAAAATCCCCGGAATCCTGTTGATTCTCGCAGGATTTCAGGGCGGGGCATACTTTGGAGAGGTACAACAATATATCACAGAGCATGGCCTCAAAGACATTGTAGAGCTGCCAGGCCACATAAACCGGGACAGGCTGAGAGAGTTATACTACACATGTGACGTGCTGCTTCATCCCGTAAAATCCCAGGGCGGCTGGCTCTCTCCGTTTGAGGCCCTCTCGGCGAAGACCCCCGTTGTTGTATCTGCGGAAATGACCGCCGCATCTCTGATAAAATCCTCTGGCATCGGCACAGTAACGGACAACTACGCCGAGGCGCTCATGGACGTGTATCTCAACCGTGAAAGACATAAGGAAATGGCGGTACGAGGGAAACTGTTCGTAAGAAACAACCTGACATGGGATACATTCTGTGGCAAAATGGTCGATACCTTCTGCCAGGCATTAAAGGTGCAACCGAAGATTGCCTGAAGGGTTTGCTACTCCCAATTGTATGCCTCTGGATGCAGAATTTTTACCGGCCTCTGCTTCTCGTACATATTATCATCCTTCCACTGCCCGATGAACTTCCTTCCATCAGGAAATTTCAAAGTCCCTTGCCCATGTTTTTTATCATCCTTCCACTGCCCAACATACGTTGTGCCATCCGGGTATGTGAAAGTCCCCTGCCCATGCTGCATGTTGTCTTTCCAGTCTCCGGCGTAGCTGGTTCCATCCGGATATGTCAATGAGCCATGCCCATTTTTTGTATCATACTCCCATTGCCCGGCATATGCCGTTGCGTTGGGATAAGTTAAGGTGCCCTGTCCATGCCTTGAGTTATCCTGCCATTGGCCGGTGTATGTTGTTCCATCAGGATGCGTTAACGTCCCGTGGCCGTCCTTTTTCCCATCCTTCCACTGTCCCTCATATATCGTTCCATTAGGGTAAGTTAAGGTGCCTTCCCCGTGTGGCATACCACTGTGGAAGTCCCCCGCGTACTTCCATCTGCTATGGTAAATTAAAATCCCCTTCCCGTGTGGGGCGCCATCTTTGACCTCTCCAACGTATGTAGTTCCATCGGTGTAAGTCAAAGTCCCCTGGCCGTTTGGCATGTCACCGTTAAACTCTCCTGTGTAGATGGTTCCATCAGCCCATGTGAAGGTGCGCTTCTCAGGGTCTCTGCTCTTCTTATGTGCCTGCTTGTGTGCCTGCCGTTTGCCGTCCTGAGCATTGGTGGCGCTATGGGTTTTTGAATCCTTTGGGGCATGGTGTTTATCGTTTGCTCGGCTAGGCGCTGCTTCTTTTTGTCTTGTGAAATCTTCCGGTGCGGCACTTGCCGCAGGGGGCTGGTGTTGGACGGAGAGGTTGAGGTATTCAAGGATTTTACTATATGCCAGATTGATTTCCTGTGTTTTTCCCTCGGCCTTCTTTCTGAATCGTTCGTCCTCGTGGGTGAATCTGTCAGGGTGCCAGACCTTAATGGAATCCCGATACGCCTGTTTGATTTCCTCCAGGGGCGCCCCAGGTTTCACGCCAAGTATGTCGTAAGATTTATCTATGCCAGCCATGCCTTGTTATACCATTTTCACGAGATTTTCTGCCAGTGTGGATCTTATAAAATGGTTTTTGTTGTAACTGTTGATTTGTTATAATATTATAGATGGATGGTGAAGAGAACGAGATAGTGCCGACAGACAAGGGGCTGAGGAAAAAGCTCCTCGTAACGGCCTTAATAATGCTGCCCGTGGCGTTGCTGGTATCGAGATACCTGCTTTCGTATATTGAGGGACTAAAGCTGCTGGAGCCGGAGACGGCCTTCAGGAAGATGATATTTTTATTCAGAATGGTAACGGGCCTTGGGGCCTTGGGCATATCGGCCTGTTCGATATATTTTATAACCTTTGGCGTGAGGACATACAGGCAGAAACGCTATCCACCGAAGGGGGTAAGGCTGATAAGGGATACGGAGGTGCGCACGGGAAGGCGTGCCGAGGTGGCGGCCGTCTTAATAATTGCCTTATCGCTGATTTTAATAATCCTGTCCTACGGGGTTTATTTTTATTTTCCGTGGAAACTCGAGAAACTCCACAAGGGCAAAGCCGGTCAACTGAGTTCAATGTTTCATAGGGAACAAAGAGGAAAAACCCTTGATTATTAAGCCAATGATATCCATCCTGCCACCGCAGCAGCTATGTCTGTGGCCGGAACTTGATGCCACGCCTGAGCACTTCACGCTCTATGGGGGGACGGCACTTGCCTTGCGGCTTGGGCATCGAGCCTCTGTTGATTTTGATTTCTTTTCCAACCAATCATTTGATCCGAACCGCCTTGCTCAGGGCATCTCTTATCTTAAGGATGCGGAGCGGGTGCAGGTTGCTCCAAATACCCTGAAATGCCGCATTGAGCGTGGCGGCCCTGTCCTGGTTTCTTTCTTCGGGGGACTTGGCCTTGGGCAAGTGGCCGAGCGTGAGCAGGCTGAGGGGAGCGCTGTTTATGTGGCTTCTCTGATTGACATTGCGGGGACAAAAGTTGCCGTGGTGCAGCAACGGGCCGAGGCTAAGGATTATCTTGATATTGACGCGCTGATACGGCACGGCATCGACTTACCGCGGGCGCTTGCCGCCGGTGGAATTGTTTATGGCCGCAGCTTTAACCCAATGATTACGTTGAAGGCACTCAGCTACTTTGAAGATGTTCCGGGCCTGTCCGCCGAGGTGCGGGAGCGCCTTCGCGCCGCCGTTGAGGCCGTTAATCCGGCCAGACTTCCAGAGCTTGTGCCATATGCCGGGCGCGTGGACAAAAAAGGATACACGCCATGAGGGCCTTGCCTGTTACGCCGGAGCTTCTGAATGTAGCCCGCCGTGTTGTTTGGTTTAAAGAGCCGGAGGAGGCGCTATTAGATCCGGTGCATTTCCTTGCCCACGTCATGACCTATGGCACGGTTGAGGATTTGACAGCCCTTGAGGGCATTGTTGGACAAAAGGAGTACGGCGAAGCGCTTGACCACGCGCTGCCCGGGATATTTGACAGGCGTTCATGGGCCTACTGGAATCTGAAATGCGGACGCCGCCCGGCACCGCCCATGCCAGTGCGCGCCGGTGTGCTGCCAACGCGGCTGTATCCGTAATCCTCAAAGATTGATATGGTGGGGTTCTATAACTAGTTGCCCAGTTTTTACAACGGATGTTCCTGGCGAAAAGCTGATAAAAACCATATAGAAAAGAGAGTTAGAGCAAAACGAGCTTATTAGTAGCCACTAATATAGAAAATATATTTCATTTAATGCTTGTCATTTGCGCAATAGATAGTTTATAGTGTACTCACTATGTATAGCGATTGAATATTTCCAGATGGGTAACAGTGTCGGCGAACTCAGGAGAGGTTGTGTTAAGTATTGATAAGGAGACGTTAAACGAAGAGGCTAAACTGGACGGATGCTACGTGTTGAAAAGTTCTCTTCCCGAACAGTCTGCAACGGCAGAGACGATACAAGGATTTATCATATGTGGAGTGGGCATTTCGCAGTAGTAAGACTGTTGAGCTGGAGCTTCGTCCAATTCATGTACGGCTTGCAACACGAACACGGGGGCATGTATTTGTAGTAATGCTGGCCTATCGAATTATTCAGGAACTTGCCATAAGATGGCAGTTGCTGGATATTACGGTAGAGGAAGGAATAAAAGAGCTTTGCACCTTATGCGTCGAGGAAGTGTCGTTTAATGGGGCAGCCACGGCATTCAATCAGATACCGAATCCCCGTGAATCAGTTGAGAGACTGATAGAAGCCGCTCGCGTCAAAATGCCGGAGGTGTTACCAAGTAGAGACATCATTGCAACCACTGAGAGAAAACTGCCATCCAGCCGTATTATGAAGTAATATCATATACTTATAGCATTTAATCGCGCTTTGTCGCTAGGAACATCCGCTATATTTTCAAACCAAGGGGCATCATAATTCATACCGGACAGTATTGCCACAGACTTCATTCAGCTATTGATTTTATGAGACCCGTGGATTATTATAAGGGTAACCCTGACAATGTCAGAAAACTAAGGCAGGAAAAACTATATGCCGCTAAAAAAAGGAGGACAGAAGAAAACAGAAAATTTAATCTCTCGTTAAAGGTTATATCCACTGCTTATTTCAATACCATTAATTGTTCCGTTTGAACTAGGATAGACAAGACTAACATATGGAGTTAATACAGGAGATATGAAAATGAAGGAATTACTTGCGATTATTGCCGTTGCCGTGGTTTTATTGTCCCAACCTGCCTTTGCCTGTACTGACATTCAATTGACCGCAAAGGACGGTACTGTGCTTGTTGGCAGGACTCTTGAATGGGAAGGATTTGTTAAGAAGGCCGCCGACGGCACTTCTTATATTTATAACCAGTTTGACTACGCGCTTCGCGTCTGGCCCGCCGGGGTTAAGACTACAAGCCTTAGACCTGACGGCACTCCGGGCGTTAGCTGGACATCAAAATACGCATACTTCGGATTTGTCGGCAATAAGGCCTCTACCGATGTGTCCGACGGGCAAAACAGCGCGGGGTTATCCTTAGAGGTGCTCTATTTCCCCGGATATGCCGAGTATCAGGATGCTAAACCCTCAGATAAAAATGTTATGTCAACGGATGACTTTGGCACTTGGCTGCTTGGCAATTTCGCCAGCGTTGATGACATTAAGCGCGAGCTGCCCAAGATGACAGTCTGGGGTAAGCCCAACCAGGTGATGTTAAACCAAATCCCACAACTGCATTTTGTATTGCACGACAAAACCGGTAAGAGTATTATCATCGAATACACGAAGAAACAACTGCATATCTACGATAACGACGTTAAGGTGATGACAAACAGCCCCGATTACGCGTGGATGTCCAATAATCTTAATAACTATGTGAACTTATCGCCGGACAATGTCGTCAGGGCATTTGGCGATGCGAGGTTAAAGCCCTTCGGGCAGGGCACCGGCATGATTGGAATCCCCGGGGATTACACCCCACCGTCGCGCTTCGTAAAGGCCGCGTATCTTGTGTTTTTCGCCAAACAGCCGGATACGGCAAAGGAGGGTGTTCGCTCCATTATCCACATCCTGAACAATGTCGATATCCCGTTTGGTTCGGTAAGGGATAAGATGAGCGACGGAAATTACGCCCAGGACTACACACTGTGGAAGGTAATTAAAGACCTGACACACGGCATCTGGTACATTGACACATATCAAAACGTGGGCAGCATAGTGAAAATCGACCTCAACGACGCCTTCGCAAACCCAACCCAGTACCTGAAACCCGTGGCGCTGTCAGAGATACCCTACCCCGACGTGCCTAAGATAAATGATTTGCTGAAAAACTAACAGGCATGGGGGACAGTTTGGAAGAGCTGCCGCTTTTCAATTTGCCGTATTTGAGCAAAAACCGTATTATTCAGTTAATTGTGGATTTAGAATTTGCAGCGGCCAAAAGCGAAATTGAGGCGTTTAAGAAATCGTATCCCCTGATAGACATCGAAACTGAGAATATGGTATGTGATTATTTTATGGAACGCCATAATCAATCCGACCCCGAACAGATGTCTTCGACTTGGGATGCGTTTGAGAAATTATTGAGCGATGCAAGATTAAGGGTTCCATATCTCTCGGGAATAAAAAAGAATTATTTTATCCGGCTGTGCTCAGCCCTGGATAGTCAACCCTCTGAGCTTCTGTTTATTGGCGGTACTCCGGCCGGAGCGCTCTACATCTACGCCGATGACCTGAAAACGGCACGGCAGAAACTCCAAAAGGCGGCCATCAAGTCGCCGAACTCTTCTGAGCTATTCGGGTATCTCAGCTATGTACATTTTCTTAATAAGGACATAGCCGCCTCAAGGATTTGCCTCAGGGAGGCGCTTGAAATCGACCCGCTTGGGGTTAGTTTGGATTTGATAGCAGATTCTGAGGTCTTGGAATTAATAGGCGATGTCAGGACAAATTCGCGCGCGGATGAGGTGCAACCCCTCCGCTGGGTAGTGAGCTATGGATGCGTACGCGGGGTATTCCCGCCTAAGACAATACGGCTGATAGAGGACTTAAAGGTCTATGTCGCCGGATTTGCGGAATTAGAAAAATTGTATTTGAAAAACCGGGACGAAGAGACAAGGGCTAAGTTGTTTTATACATGTCTGGTGCTCTCAGACAACAACAAATACCTGCAGCACGTCTCAGCCGTCGAGCTGACAAAGATACGGAAATATATGAAAGAGGTAAATCCCGCGCTATTTAAGAAATATCTCGCATATGTGGAAAAAAACAGGTAACCTACCGCCGTCTCCGATACCCCAGCTTTCGCGCTCTGGACATAAAGCCGCGGGTAGTGTCTCCGTTTGAAATATTTGCTATAAGTAATTGGCCGAATCGTAAAGTTCAGGCAGCTTGTCATGTCTGAGCCGAAACTTCGTTCCATGATTATGTCCTGTTCTTGCGTCAAAGTCTATATATAAATATCCTTGTTCCATACAATCAACGAACTTATCAAAAGAAAATTGCGATAAAATAAATAGGCTTTCATATTTGAAATACTCATGTCCGCCTTCTATTTTCGTATCAGCTACAACATAAAAACAATTCATAAGTTTTGAGCCTATGGCATATTTCAGGTCGTCAAATCCCCAGTATGGCTCAGGGTTTATTTTACCAGTTCCTATTCGTTCCTTAACGCTTTTGTACCACAAGGATACTTCATCATCAGCTACATCAACTTTAGATGAATTAAAGTCAAAGATAAGTTTTCGTTGTATTCTGTCAACTATTACCTTAAACCCTCTCTTTGTATACGTAGTAGCGCTTGTAGTAGAGCGGAATGACATTTCTTCTTTAGGATATTTTCTACCAGCTTCTTTGTGTTTCCAGCCATACATAGGCAAGAGAACATTTGAAACAATTTTAACGCCTGTAGGCGATGGTTCTATGTGTTTTAAAGTTATAAGAGATGAAGAGTGTTTTCTCTGTCCTTTGAGTTCCCATTCCTGGGCGTTTGGTATGGGTAAATTATTTTCTTTAATTCCGAGAAGCACTTCGAGTGTATTCCCAACTGCCCCATCGTTTCGTTTATTGATTGTTTTTTTAACGCTCTTGTACCATCCTGTGTCAATAATCCGCTTAATAGAGGAAATCATCTCCTCTTTTGTATATAATTTCATTTGGGTGGTCTCCAGAAGTCCAGAAGATACTCAAAGGTTACTCCCATAGTAATATAGTTGCTTGGCCAGCCAAAAATGCCAATTTTATTTACAATGTTTGTCCTATCCCATATAATAATATTCCTAAGTTCATACCCTCTGCGTCTTAGCTCCTCTACCAAAGAGATATGTATGGTAATCCTTTCGTTTTCCCACCACATATCAGGCACATTGATAACACAGTGAGCCTTAGGTTTTAAGAGCGGTAAGATAGACTCAAAAATATCACCCATAACTAAAGTATAGTCTTCCAATGGCATCGTCCCTAAATCTCTAATGTCCTGAGAATATTGCTCTACTTTATTAAGTTGTTCGTTCTTTCTGTCTCGTCTTGATTTGTTTTTTCTTTGGCGATTCAAAAGATTTGCATATGGCGGGGATGTCCATATAAGAGATATAGTTTCTTCTTTAAAATATTCATGAATATTCCTTGCGTCATCCTGAATAGGAATCTGTTTTGACTTATTAAGGAGATGACCATTAGCAAGGCGGTCGTTACAAAGTTCTATGTAAGATGACTGTAAGTCAAACCCTACAGCGTTTCTATTGGTATCTCTCGCCGCAACAAGAGTTGTTCCACTTCCTACAAACGGGTCTATAACAAGTTCTCCCTCGTGGGTAAATAGTTCTATTACCTTTCTACAAAGGGAAATAGGGAATGTGGCAGGGTGTGTTGTTCACGCCCTTACATCCCGTTTCTCATATGTAAACTGCCAGACTCCTATCTGATTCTTTAACCACTCCTTAGCAGTAAGGCAATTAATGTTGGTTTTCCCACACTCACAAATACGCCCATGTTCAATATCCAATAATATCTTTTTATTTTCTTGTACATCCATATATTGGACAATATAGCAGTAATCCAACAATTTCGTCAATACTCCAATCATGGTTAGATCTTCCTGCTTCCATTGCCGGTGTTACCCTTAAAGTCTTATGAATCCTTTTCAATTTCACCAGTGGCAATCTTGGCTGCCTTGATTGCAGCTCCGATTACATCAGCGGGTCTTTTCTGTCCTTGCGGTCCCTTTGGCATGTTTTTATTATACAACATCTGCCGCCATTTTTCTGCGGGGGTAAAAAATCAAACTGAGACACTACCAAGCCGCGGTTGCGCTTTTCAATTTGCAGCGTATATACTATAATCACTATATTAATTGAATCAGGGGAGGCAATGAGGCAAAAAAACGCTGCGAAGATATCTATAATATCTAATTCGTTGCTGGTATTGTTTAAAATTATAGCGGGCATCCTTACCGGCAGCGTTAGTATAATCTCAGAGGCAATCCACAGCGCTATTGACCTTGCTGCGGCAATAATGGCCTTTTTCAGCATTAGACAGGCTCAAGTGCCGCCCGATTCCCAGCACCCCTACGGACACGGAAAAATAGAAAACCTGAGCGCGGTAGCCGAGGCCCTGTTGATTATTCTTGCCGCTGTGTTGATTGTCATAGAGGCGGTCGAAAAAATCAAGACCGGTGTTCGATTATCCATGCCCGGTGTGGCCATTGCGGTAATGGGCGTGTCGGTCATAGTTAATTTCTTTGTATCCCGCTATCTGTTTAAAGTCTCAAGTGAGACCGACTCTGCTGCGCTCGAGGCAGACGCCAAACATCTCTCCGCCGATATATATAGTTCGCTTGCCGTACTTGTGGCCCTTGTTTTAGTTGCGCTTACGGGCCGCCAAATCTTAGATCCAATTGCGGCAATCAGTATTTCGCTGCTGATCTTTTACGAGGGCATTATGATAACAAAAAAATCTATCGGCTCTCTTTTGGACAAGTCGCTTCCCGAAGAGGAACTTGTCCTGATAAAGCAAATCCTTGATTCCGAAAAAAAATACATTAAAGACTATCACGAGCTTCGCACCAGAAAGGCCGGAAGCGAAAGGCATATCGATTTGCACCTTACCGTGTGCGCCAACGAAACGATTCGCAAAACCCATACGACGATGGATATAATAGAGACTGATATATCTAAACATCTGAACAACTGCAAGGTGGTAATACACCCCGAACCGTGCGGCAATATGACAGATGTGTGCCCAGACGAGTGCAGCTGGACTAAGGAAAACGGAGGACAAGGGCGTGGATAATTCTCTAAGTATTTTAGTAGTCATACAGCGGGACATTGCCGCCATGGATATTACCAAAGGCGCGCTGAGATACCTTGGCTACTCAGCCGTCATCGCTTTGGATGACCCTAAAATCGTTATCAGCTTCTTGCTTCGTGAAAAATGCGACCTGATAATTATTGACTATGACACTGTTGGAGACTCCAAGTCAAGCCTTCTTAAGGCGATTCGCTCACACAAGGCCCTGGTTAATAAGCGCATAGTCCTCCTGTTTAAGGATGACCTTGACGCTGTTACATTAAAGCAATTGTATAATGACGGCGTGAGTTCCATTTTAAAATTTCCATTTCAAATGTCTGACGTCGAAAAGGCCATAGCCGACGCCACAAGGAGCGAGACCTCGGTGGTTGCCGACACCTTTTCGAAAATCAGGCAGCTGGATTTCTTTTCCTTTATGACGGACGATGACATCGTAAAACTCCTCAGGATGAGCAAGGTCAGGCGGTATAAACAGGGCGATATTATCTTTGACGAGGGCCAGGCCGGCGATAGATTTTACGTTATCATAGACGGCGCGATCTCCATTTATAAGCAACTGGAGGATGGCAAGACAGAGCGCCTTGCTGAACTTAGCCAGGGCGAGTGTTTCGGTGAAATGGCCCTGCTTGAGGACTCCACACGCTCAGCCAGGGCAGTTGCTAACGATGACATTATGCTCTTCGAGCTTGACAAGACCATCATGGACAGCTACGATGATATAATTACGTTAAAATTATACAAGAAATTTGCCTACGTATTCAGTGAACGCCTGAGAAGGGCCGACAAGAAAATCAGAGACTTGGCGCTCTACACATATAAATCTACGACAAATTGACTGCCCCTGGTCTGATGACGTTTATGCCTCCGCCATGGAGAACTTCAACGATTGTAGAAGGAGGGCCGCCCGGGGTCTTGCCACCATCTATTATCATGTCTATGGAATCGCCGAAGTAATCCATTACCGTTTGCGCATCGTCCGCCGGGGGGTTGTTAGATATGTTGGCGCTGGTTGATGTTACAGGAAACCGAACGTATCTGGCCAGGGCAAGGGCCGTGGAGCCACCGGGTACCCTTACGGCAACCGTGCCTGCAGCACTCGTTATATAAGGAGAAAGTCCCGCTCTGGCCCTGAAAAGTATCGTCAACGGGCCGGGCCAGTATTTCTCTATCAGGGCCATAGCCTCAGGCCCTATGACGTTAACTATGATTCCAAGTTGATTTACATCCGCCGCAATCAGGGGAAATGGTTTATCGCGGGGCCTTTTTTTTAGCTCCCAGAGCCTCTTAAGGCCCTCAGCGCTGTCGCAGGCAACCCCCAGTGCATAAAACGTCTCCGTTGGGTAGCTGATTATCTTCCCCTCTCTCAGGTATTTTAACGCGCACTCCATGATTATAGACTCCGGGGTTTCGGATAATTTAAGGTGGACAGGCAAGGGATTATACGGATATATCCTGGAGTTTTTTGGCCTCGAAATGTGTCGAGAGTGTCTCTATTATCTCCTCCATATCCCCTTCCAGCACCTGGGTGAGCCTATGGAGGGTAAGGCCTATTCTGTGGTCTGTTACCCTGTTTTGAGGGAAATTATACGTCCTGATGCGTTCGCTCCTGTCGCCGGAGCCTACTTGTGATTTTCTGGAGTCGGCGCGCAAGCGGTCCTGTTTTTCTATCTCCATGTCATAGAGCCTTGACCTGAGAACCTTCATGGCCCGAATCTTGTTTTTAAGTTGAGAGCGTTCATCTTGGCACTGCACCGTCACTCCTGTGGGAATGTGTACGATTCTGATGGCCGAGTATGTGGTATTTACACCTTGTCCACCGGGGCCGCTTGAGCAGAATGTATCGACGCGAAGGTCTTTTTCGTCGATTTTCAGGTCTATCTCTTCCGCTTCGGGCAGCACGGCCACGGTTGAGGCCGATGTGTGAATCCTTCCAGATGCTTCAGTAACCGGCACACGCTGAACTCTGTGTACGCCGCTTTCGTATTTCAACTTGCTGTATGCGCCGCGCCCGGAGATAGTCGCGGTCATCTCTCTGTTGCCGCCTATGCCTGTGGGGTTGGAATCTATTATCTCCACTTTCCAGTTCTTGATCTCCGCGTATTTCGAGTACATGCGAAACAAGTCGGTAACAAAAAGGGCTGCCTCCTCACCTCCCGTTCCGGCACGGATTTCTATTACGACGTTTTTTTCGTCTCGCGGGTCTTTGGGTACGAGCATCAGCTTTAGTTCTGTCTCCACAGCTGGGATTTTGTTCTTCAGTTCGTCGCATTCCTCTTTAGCCATCTCGCGAAGTTCTTCGTCAGCGGCATCCTTTATTATAGATTCTGCCGCTTGCAGGTCATTCAACAGTTTCCTGTAGCCCTTGATTTTATCTATCAGTGGCTCAAGGTCGGCGCTTTCTTTTGAATATCTGAAGTAGTCCTTTTGTGAGGCAAGGACATCGGGGTCGGAGAGTTTTGCCGAAATCTCCTCGTATTTGTCTTCTATGGCATTAAGTTTTTCAATCATGATGGTTTCTCTGGCTCTAAGTCCGGGATTACCTCAGTAAGGGCGCGCAGGGCAACCTCCAACTGTGCGTCGTCCGGGTCTTTCGTAGTTATGTGCTGAAGCATAAGCCCGGGTTTAATTAAAAATTTTACTATCGGATTGCTGCTTGCCTTGGCCGAGTACTTTAATATCTCATAGGATAGCCCGGCAATCAGCGGTATAAGGACAATTCTCGACGCGAATTTCCACGAAAAGTCCCATGTCTTTGGGATGATGGAAAAAACCAGGATACTCATCAGCATGACGATAAAGAGAAAACTCGTACCGCACCGTGGGTGGTGGGTGCTGAATTTCCTTATGTTGTCAAGCCCCATGCCAGTCCCTGCCTCATATGCAAAGATTACCTTGTGCTCCGCCCCGTGATACTCAAATATCCGCCTCATATCCTTCCACAGACTTATCACAAATATGTAAATAACAAAAAATCCAACACGCAAGATGCCGTCGACTACGTTAAAAAGGAAAGAGCTATCGGCAACGGGCCTGACAAACATGGCAAGCAGCTTTGTAAGGTAAAGCGGCAAAAATAAGAATATCCCAATGCCCAAAGCAAAGGCAAAGAGCATTGTCAGCGTAATCGCGGTCGAACTCAGGGGTTTTTCATCCTCGTCAAGCGCCTTTGACGCGGAATAGTCAATGGCCTTTATACCAAGGGCAAGCGCCTGGTAAAGCGCATAAACACCTCGGGCAAACGGGAGCTTGAGGAACTTCGGCAACGGACGCAGCCGCTCTTTTTTAACGTGAATCTCGCCCTTTTTGTCTCTGACGGCCACAGACCATAAATCCTTCGATTTCATCATAACACCTTCGATGACGGCCTGCCCGCCTACTTTCATTTCCGAAGCTACTTCTTTGTACCTGCATATTTCTTTTTAAATTTCTCTACCCGGCCTTCTGCATCGACGATTTTTTGCTTGCCGGTGTAAAACGGATGGCATTTCGAGCAAATATCTACTGTAACGGTTGGTTTTGTCGACCTGGTCTCAAACGTCACACCACAGGCGCATGACACCTTTGACTCTTTGTAATTAGGGTGAATACCTTCTTTCAACGGCTGCCTCCTTAACAGATTCAAATATCAAGTAATGATTATAACATATTAAGAAGGATTTTAAAAGGGGTTGGTGCCTTGGTGCCAGGTATATTTGTTCTCCATCGCCGGGCCCCCTATCCTGTGTGAATATTTATTGTGCCACTATTGATTTATCCACACCGTCTCATATAAGATAGAACTATGGCGATAAGCGGAAAAAGCACTGTTACTGTCGATGGAAAGGCATTTAAAGTAACCATTCATTCGGACATGGCAACCTCCGGTTTCAGCGTTGAGTGCAGCGAGATTGGCGTGGTATCTCAGGGGAAGACGATCAGGGAATCGTTAAAGACTATTCAAGAGGCAATCATCCTATATCTCGGCAACCATCCTGCCGGCAATTAAGCAGCGGGTTAGCCGGGAGTAAACACCTTAACTATCTTCTTTATAGCCTTCACTGCCAGTGGCTGATGTACCTTGATTGCCCTATGTGGGCATACCTCCATGCAGCAGTAGCACCTGATACACTTGTCGTAGTCAAAATGGAGTCTCTTCGTGTCGTTTTCTATTGCCTGTGCCGGACATATTTTTACGCAGTCGTTGCAGAGTTTACAGGCTCCTTCGATGTTCATAGGGCGGGTCGTCAGGTTTTGCCTGAGGACATTCATCGCAAATCGGGGGACAAACAGGAGGTTTGCACGGGTGGGAAACACATAATCCCCGATGTATTTCATATCACCTCTAATCGTGAAATCTACCAAATGGCCTTTATCTCTTGCCGCCTTGTTGGTAGCCAGAGACATCTCATCGATGCCAAGCATGTGGCAGACGGCCATATCCAGGGCCACGGCGTCAGCGCTGCCCATGATAACCCCTAAGCGCCGGGGAATGCCGCCCGTACCGGGGCCATCGCCCTCCATGGATAGGATTCCATCAATAATGTTTATCTCAGGCCTGAGCACGCTATGTATGGTTGCCAGAAGTCCGGCAAATAATTCTTTGTTCTCTCCAAGGTTGAAATGCCACTGAGGCTTTCTTGGCCCTACGACGCATCCGAAGAGGTTCTTAACCGCAAGCGTCAGGTCCATCTGTGTGTGGGTCTTGAGTTTGGGCAGATTAATTATGACGTCCGCGTTAAGGGCGTCTTCGGCCAGCTCCAGAGTGTTGTAACGTGTATCCGGCGTAAAGGCCCCACCTCCACGAAGGGCAGATACCTTTTTCGATACCGTGAATTCCTTTAATGTAACAGGAAGGCCGTTGAGGGACTCTGTAACACCGCAGTCTTTGACTACCTGTGAGAACGATTTGGGAAATGTTGCGTGGCTGTCTGAGACCTGAGGGAGTGCGCCTTTCTCAAGAACATACTCCACCACAGCCTTAATTAACAGTGGATGGGTTGTTATCGCCTTATCCGGGTGTGCAGAGGCAAGCAGATTGGGCTTGATTAACACATGCCGCCCGGCGCTTATCGGCTTGACGGCGTATGCCCCCTCTACCGCGTCTATTATGTCAAATATGTCTCTTTTTAATATAGCGTAATCATACGCCGAGTCTTTGACAATTATCTCAGGCATGTTATATTGTAAACTATGGCACAAATTTATGTCCAATACGAATCAGGAAAATGATCGACTCACCGGCTAACGAAAAAATAAAAGATGCCGTTCACATAAAAAACAATCACGCCAGATTCAGAAACGAGGCCTTCTTTATCGAAGGTACGAGGGTCTTCACCACCGCACTTGATGCCGGGGTTGCGATAAGACGGGTCTTCTGCACGTATGAATTCATCTCAAAGGAAACCAACGCCCCGCTTACCGAAAGATTAAAAAATATTGGGGCCTCACTCAATGAACTATCCCCAAAGGCCATGGAGAGACTCTCAGACACGCAGACCCCGCAAGGTATCGCCGGCATAGGCTCAAGGCCGGATTTTCGTTTAGAAGATATAGCCCATTCACAAATCGCAGTATGCGACGGGATAAAAGACCCGGGGAATCTTGGCGGCATTGCCCGCACGGCCGAGGTGTTTGGAACGAGCACTATGGTTATCCTGCCAAACACCACGAATCCCTATGCCCCAAAGGCCATAAGGGCATCATCCGGGGCGATTTTCAATCTCGCGGTTGTCTATGCCGAAGTGACGGAGCTGGCGGCATATCTGAAAAAAAGTGGCACACGCCTGATTGTAACCGTACCCGGTGTTGGCAGAGACATCAGGGACATCGACATGGCCTCACCCTTTGCCGCGGTCTTTGGCGAGGAGGCCTCCGGAGTATCCCCGGAGCTTATAAAAATGGCAGACATCACGGCCTCAATCCCTATGAAAGGCCTGACAGGGAGTTTAAACGCGGCAGCGGCGGCGGCAGTGTTTCTTTATGAGTCATTCAGGCAGCGCCGATGATACCTTTTTTTGTAAACGGCGGCGGCATTGTGTGCGCATCGTACCGGCTCAGGCAGCCTGAAGCGCCTCAGGCACGCTGATACCAGCTCTACGGCCCCATCAATGTCTATCAGGTGCCCGGGGGAAATAAATAACGGCCTTACCCCGGTGCGGCTTCTCAGGACGGCCCCGATGCACTCCCTCGCGTCAAACAAGCAGCTCCAACGGCCTTTCTCCATACCCGGCTCATCATAAGTCCCGATAAGCCGTGACTTGGCGCACCCGATGCTTACCATATCCAATAGTACACCAATATGGGAGGCAAGCCCCACGCGACTTGGGTGGGCTATACCCTGGCCGTCGACGATTAGCACATCGGGCCGATGCCTTAGCCCATTGATTGCCCCGATAAGCGCGGGGGACTCTCTGAATGACAGGAATCCCGGGATATACGGGAAGTCCGTCTTTTGTGTGACAGCGGCCTCGTCGATTTTCTCGAGTGCCGGATATGTGAAGAGACAGGCGCTTCCTACAACATCATCGCCGCAGAAGGCGGCGTCAGCCCCTGCCACATATTTAACATCCCTCGCCAGGCCTGTGATCTCTACCCGTGCCGCCAGGGATTTCTGGATTTCTCTGGCCTCAGTTAAAATCATCATAAGATTAGCTTTTCCCTTCATTATAATATTATAATAAATAACTACAGAAAACCCGCAAGGTGGGCAACCAGTGGGTAACCAAATAAAGGAGGGTACGTAATGTTAGAAAGAGCACAGGTGGAGAAATCGTTAGATCAGATAAGGCCGGCCCTGCAAAGAGACGGCGGCAATGTTGAACTGGTAGACGTAACGGCAGACGGCATCGTAAAAGTAAGGCTGATGGGGGCCTGCGGGTCATGTCCGATGTCCATGATGACACTAAAGGGCGGTATAGAGGCAAAACTCAAGTCCGACCTGCCTGAGGTAAAGGCCGTTGAGGCCGTTTAGTTTACAGATCTAAAGTAATAATTTAGCGCAACATAAAAAGTAACAACTGTGGCGGGCAGCTAGCGTGGGCTGTTGCCTGCCTTCAGTAACGGGATGGACTTCTGTCGCCGTCCAACCATGTAATCCCACCACCAGTACAGCGGAGACAATAGAAAATGTCTGATATTAATAGAGCAATTATAGCTGTTGTAACGCTATTAATTATTTGCGGCAATGAGGGCAGTATCAAGATTTATGAGTAACCTAACGGGTGATGTCTATGAGGAAATTAGGGACAGCGGCAATACTGTCCGGTATGGAAATTGCTAATACCGCGGGGACAGTCGAGGGGGCAGGCTCAATACAGTACGGCAAGCGATTTGCGCTGTATCTGCTTATAAATTATTTTTATTAACTTATAAAAATAATTATCCAGACTTTTTCGTATCATATATGAAACAATATTTATGTAATGATAAAGGATGCAACAAAGAATAATGATATAGAAGCAACCGAATTGCAAGGGTTCAAGTATTTTAATCAAATACTGCCATTATTAAAATCTCTCCGAGAGCAAAAGGCACACCATAATAGAAACCTCCACATGGATGAATACGTATTGCTATTGCTTTTATACTTTTTAATCCGTTAATGAAGACGCTGAGGGGATTACAACAAACCACGGAATTAGATGATGTAAAAAAGAAGCTAAAGATAAAGAGATGTTCTTTAGGGGCACTATCGGAGGCATGGTATGTATTTGATGCGAAATTATTGGAGCCACTGTTTCGGGAGCTAATAAAGCGAACCTTAGAAAAAGAAGACAAGTTAACTGGCATAGAAAAGCAATTAGTAGCGGTAGAGGCAACGATAATACAATCGGTATCAAAAGCATTTTGGGCGTTATGGTTAGACGATGAGCATAGGGCGGTGAAACTGCCTTTGGAGCTTGATATTAATAATTAGGTACCAACAGAGATGGGGGTAACAGAAGGGAACGGGAATGAAAAGGAAGTTTTCCGAAAATTCATCAAGTCAAACAAGTTTTATGTGTTAGACCGCGGATATGCCCGATATGACTTATTTGAAGAGATTGCAAGAAAGGGCAGGGTGAGGTTGCGGGATAATGCCGTATGGAAAGAGATAGAAGCAAAAGAGCTAACAGACGCCGATAAAAGCGAAGGGATACAAAAAGACATAATTGTAAGATTAGGCACGAATGACCATCTGTCTGCGCCTGTAAGAGTATTAGAGTTTTATCATAAAGGCTCAAGTGCTCGAAAAAGAAAACCTAAGGGTTAATCGAAGACAAAGAGTTTTCGGACAACTGACAGTGATTATACAATGCTAATAGTTACAAACCGGCTCGACTTGCCAGGAGAGACAATCGCAGCGATTTATCGCCGCAGATGGCAAATCGAGCTGTTTTTTCGTTGGTTTAAATGTGTAACCA
This sequence comes from Nitrospirae bacterium MYbin6, assembly GCA_002753305.1. Lineage (GTDB taxonomy): Bacteria > Nitrospirota > Thermodesulfovibrionia > Thermodesulfovibrionales > Magnetobacteriaceae > Magnetominusculus. Next base: position 4,881 of record PEAC01000008.1, on the reverse strand, counting down.
CTTGATAAGCATTTCAAAAAACGGCGTGATACTTCAAATATATTGTGCGTTGATTGCCAGCCTTCTTATAAGGCTTTGGTGTGGAAGAAAACCAACTAAACGTACTTATGGTCATATTTTATGGGCTGGGCTTCAGAAGAAGAATTGGCTAACCACATCAAAAAACTTGAAAAAACCCAATAATTTTAACAGGGCTGGTATGTCCTTTGTGCTTGCCACGGCTACCGCTTTGCCTTTTTCTATTTTCCCTCATATTTTCACTTGATAAATGACAAGTAGTTTTGCGAATAATCTATAATGGTTCGTCTTTATCAGCGAAATATTTTATCACTATATTTTCAAACCAAGGGGGATCAAAATTCATACCGGACAGTATTGCCGCTGTCCCTAGTTTATCCCTTAGTTTATCTGTCCCTAAAGATTGGCATTCAGTTTGGAAAGATGGCCTATGCGTATAATTAATAGTATCAGGGGCGAATCACGACATATCCCTGATGCCCTAACTGTATCAACCTCAGCAGTCCATTGGAGTTCACCTTAATGCCGGGCAGGAGATGGTCCTTCGTCCATGAGTGGTTTCTCATGGTTACGCCACAGATTTCAACCCCCACGCCGCCGACTATCAAATCATGGACCATTGTCTTATACGGGTTACCGCAGGACACCTTTCTATTGGTGTTGTACGTTTCGTCATTGAGCACCATGTGGCATGCGTCGCCGTGGAAGATGGCCACAATGCCGCTCTTTCCAGGGAGTTCCCTGTTTTGTTTCGCAAGAAAACGCATATATTTTATCCCAAGCGGCAGGTCCCCATCCAGCGACAGGCGGTCCATGTCAAAGACCGTGTATGATTTCTCCAGGGTAACGTTTATATCAAACATGGTTAAAAACTCCTTTTCCATTAAGCCATCTCAAGTATACACAAAAGCGGCTGCTTGTGGCAACTGCCGTGGCAGACGTGCTACTCATTTGCCTGCCTTCCCAGGGTCCTTTGCAAGGAATGAAAAGACAATGGTTACCACGGACAGTATGGTGGCGGCGATGAAGGAATTTTCAAACGCGTTGTGAAGTATTGCCTGGGGAACTCCAGGCCGTATGTCCATACCCTTGGGCATTGACAGCGCTGCGATATTCTGAAATACGATAATGCCTATTGTGCCCCCAACCCTATTGGCCATGATGTTGAGACTCGATACCAGGCCCTCCATCCCCCTTGGGGCATGGCTCATAATCAATACATCGTTTGGGGAAGAAAATAATCCTGAACTAAGGCCCAGCACGACCATCGACGCTGCTACATACCATAACGCGGCCTGTTGAGGGCCAAGCACCAACATCAAAAATGACACCACACTCAGGGCCATACCCAAAACGCAGAGTTTCCGGGAGCCAACCTTGTCCGACAGCCTGCCCGTAACAGGACTCATCACAACCATTAACCCCGATGGTATCATCAACAGCATCCCTGATGTTTTCAATGAAATGTTCAGCCCTACCTCAAAGTAAAACGGCAGGAGAAAATTCATCCCAAAGATTATTACAAACCTCAGCGTATTGGCCAGCAACCCCATAGACAGGTCTTTAATTCTCAATAGAGAGAGATTAATCAGCGGGGACTCCACCTTCAACTCCATACGTACGAACAACACAATACCCAGTGCGCTTGACACCGTAAGGGTTGCCACAAACGGCGATAACCATCCGTAGTTTTCCCCTGATGACATGATGTAGAAAAACACGGTCATAGAGACTATCAGTAAAAGGGCCTCGGCAATCCTGAACCTGGCACGGTCCTTTTTTACGCTATCCCTCTGCAGCAGCATGGCAGCACTTGCAAAGGCAACCACCCCAAAGGGTATGTTTACGAGGAACACCCACTTCCAGCTCACGTAAGACGTTATCAAGGCACCAACTCCAGGGCCCATCATCACGCCTATTGACTTGCACATGCTTACTATGCCGATATACTTGCCCCTATATTCGGAGGGCAGGTACGCACTTACCATGGCTAACACAATGGTTGCAAACATTGCCCCGCCAATCCCCTGCATTACCCTTGCTATTATTAACATCTCTATGGACATTGAGGCACCACACAAAAAGGACGACAGCGTAAAGAGCGCCATACCCAATATGTATATCTTCTTAAACCCCCAGATGTCGCCAACCCTTCCAACAACCAGGGTTAACCCCATATTGGCCAGAAAATATGAAAGAACCACCCACGAGGCGGTCTCCGTCGTGGCCCCGAAATATTCCGTTATTGTCGGCAGCGAGACGTTTACTATAGAAAAGTCCAGGGAGGCCATCAATATTCCAATTGACAGGCTGAATACCACTAGCCACTGTTGTTTCTTATCGGTAATCTTTTCAGGCAAGCAATAACTCCTGGCGTATTATCTCATCTGTCTTTCAAAGTTAACATAACGCTCATACTTTCTGACAATCCTCAGAACACTGTCATAGAACTTTTCCGCAAGATCGGTCATGACAAAGATTTCCGAATGTCCTCTGGTATCGCTGCCCACGTTCATCTGCAGGTAATCGTTACGGTAGGCTATCATCATTTCGCTGCGGTCATGGGCCATCTTTTTAATAATAGCGAAGTTTTCATCAGAGGGTTCTCTTATTGTGTCTTCCAGCGTCATGAGCACTATATCCATGGATTCCACAAAGTTTTTGTTATGCCCTGTGATATTTTCATCTTTATGGTGGGCGATGACATGCAGGACAAACTCGGCGGTGTCTCTGCTCAGGCCATAGACAAGTTCGGCCAGATTAATACAGATCTTAACCAACTCGCGTTTTTTTGGATTCGTGGATTCAGAGTAGTACATCTCCAGGGCATCGGTGGTTAAGGTTGCCTTCGATTCCATATCGTCTTCATAGGAATGCAACTCAGAGTTTATCACACCGTCGCAGGCGTTTCTTGCAATATCCATATGTGTGACTACCATTGACACCAGGGCGGCCAGCTCATTGAAGATTATGTCAAAGGGGTTGCTGGACTGTTTGATGCTGTTATAAAACGCGCAATCCTGCATGAGATACTCATCACCTATGGTGTTGTATGCAGAGGCACGCCGCGTTATAATCTTCATCGTCTCAAACTGTGGGGTCAGAACGAAGCGCGGCTTGTAGCTGCTGATGACTTTATCGGCTTGGCGGTAGCCGTGGTCAACGCTTCTTTGAAGATTACTCTCCGACCATTCATATAGTATGTCTCCCATTACCGGTATCTCTATGACACGGGTTCTCATACGGCGTTTTTCCAGCCTGAATCTCAGCATTGATATGGCATCTTCAGACATGCTGGCGGCAAACAGCATAATCAGGTTGTTCAGTGCATCCAGCAGGGACTTCGGGGCCTTTACCTGGTTTAGGTTAAGGAGGCGCACCACCCAGACTTCGTCCAAATCGGGGTGGTTTCTGATAATGTCCTTGAAGTTTATCGTATCGACCATCGCCCCCTCGCAATACATCTTGCCGTCTAACTCTATGGGTTCGATAATGTAAGGCAGGGCCGACCCGGCACGCAAGGTCTTTAAAGTCATGGGCTTGTATTTTGAGTGGGACGTCGAATTGACAAACAGCTCTACATGGCTATCTGTCAGGTTATAGGCGTTATGGTAAATGACCGGCCTGCCAGGCTTAAAGGCCTCGCCGATATCGTAATTCAGGGCATTGTCCTTATATTTGCAGTCGTCATAATACATACGGGAGAGGCCGCTTGTTCCGCTTCTGAAGATTGCCGAGACCAGGAGCCTGCTGATGGGGTTTAGTGCAAGGATGTCGTTTAATATCATCGGGTTTATCTCGCACTTAGTCCACTTGGATTGGTCGTTTATCAACTCCGCCATATGTCTGAAGGCCTTTGGCCAGTACTGAGGCACAAAGAGGTGCTCAAGGGATTTCGGATCTTTCAGGTATTCGATGGTATTTTCCATAATACCCGCAAAATCGGGCACGAACTGTGCCGGTATCGGGAAAGAGGCGTTCACATTGTCAGGCCTCATGTTGTTCTGGCAGAATTTCAGTGCGTTTTCATACTCTTTGCCTTCGGGGGCGACGTTATAAGCCAAGCCAAGCCATGCACCGGCACATGCGGTAGTCCAGACATCAAACTGCATATCCTGGCACTCGGATATACGTTTCAGCACACCAAGCCCCAGCCCCACGGCAGGACCGCCACCACCTAATGCTATAAGCCTTTTTACTTCTTTTTTCACAATTATATGTTAATTATATACTTGCACAACCACTTGGGTCAACACCTGTGCGCAACCCAAGCTCCGACATAGGAATATGCACCTATCGATATAAAGGGTTTTCGAGAGCATTTTTATCATTTACGATGCTGGCAATCCCTTGTTAAGACTACTAAGCAATTATATCATCCTTATATTATTCACTTCTCTTAGGTCTTCCACGAGGTTTTCTCATAAGCGGTCTGTTAAGAGATTGTTCCATATTGATGATAAACTCCTCAGAACCAAATGGCCTTCCTGTCCAACCATACTTCCTGTTGGCATATTGCGTATAGCAGAGGGTCACGCCCTGCATCATTTTGGAAAGATACGAGCCAACCATTGGCTTTATCAACAAATGGCAATGATTAGTCATCAGACAATAGGCAATTATTGGAGATGACCATTTTTCCGAATACCTTTTTGCTAACTGAACATATTTCCTTCTATCCTCGTCATCGAAAAAAATGTCAGCCCTGTTATTGCCCCTCTGAACGACATGGTGAGGGTATCCTATAGTGGACCCAATTGTCAAGACAAAAATTTGCCTTTTTTAAGTTACAGCAAGTCCTTATATTTTTCATAGCCCAGGCCCCAAAGGGGCGGGTGTACGTCCCAAGCCCTTAGTCCTTTT
>PEAC01000007.1 GCA_002753305.1 Nitrospirae bacterium MYbin6 | reverse complement strand
AGATAATCCTGAGCACCCAGCGCCACGGACTGAATGGCATACGTGTCGTCGTCCATCCCTGAGAGTATAACTATCGGCACATCAGGGATTAATGTGCTTACGGCCGTAAACGTATCCAATCCCTTGCTATCTGGAAGCATCAGATCCAAAATCACTATATCAGTGCCACCTTTGGCAAGTTTGGCGGAGACCTCAGAAAGGCTGTACGCCTGTTCAATCTTAAACCTGACATTTGGCTGCTTATGGAGATATTCTTCGATAAGAGCTACTTCACCCTTGTCGTCCTCTATTATCAGAAGGTTTAAAACCTTCGTGTTTTGCCTTGTTTGTTTCTTTTTAATGTCCATCATAATACCTGATATATAGTAAAAAAAAACCTCCAATAAACCGGCCTGCCGGATTATTTCGGTGGAAGTTTAACAATTGTAAACCAAAAGTCCTCAATTGTATTGACCACCTTAACAAACTCCCCGAATCCTACAGGTTTGGTAACGTAAGAGTTTGCACCAAGGTCGTATGATCTCAGAATATCCTGTTCGGCGTCCGACGTGGTGACAACTATGACCGGTATGTGCCTGAGTCCTTTTTCACTCTTGACTTCTTTGAGTACCTCTCTGCCGTCCTTCTTGGGCAGGTTCAGGTCCAGAAAAATCAGGTCTGGCGTCGGTGCCCCAGAATATTTCCCTTCCTTTTTTAAATATGACATTGCATCTTCCCCATTGAGGGCAACACTGATGTTTACAGCGACCTTTGCGTTTAGCAAACCTTCCTTCATTAAATCAACGTCACCGGGGTCATCCTCTATCATCAGTACTTCTATCTGTCTTGATGTTGGCATATCCTAACTCTCCTCATCCGCAATAGTACCATTTACATGGCAGAATTATCAAGCCGTCCGTGACATTTATCGCAATGGTGGAAAATAGATATTTTGTGTTACCATAGAAGCAGGCCTTTACGGAGGAAGATGAATAAGCGTTATGAATAATACCCCTGATACCCAACAAAATATTCTCATTGTGGACGACCACATAGAGAACCTTATAGCCATGGAGGCGTCCCTTGAGGGCCTCGACATTGTTATATTCAAAGCAGATTCAGGCAAAAAAGCGCTGTCTCTGCTTCTTGAGAACGATTTTGCCATCGTACTGTTAGACGTAATGATGCCTGACATGAATGGTTATGAATTGGCCAGTCTGATGAAAGGCAACAGGCGTACCCAACACATACCAATTATATTCATAACCGCTTTAAACATGGATAAAAGCAATACCTTCAGGGGTTATTCCGCCGGCGCGGTGGACTTTTTATATAAGCCGGTTGACCAGGAAATCCTGATAAGCAAGGTAAAGGTGTTTATAGAACTTCACAGACAGAGGCAGGAACTCAGCCACCTGGCCGAGATGTTGAGCTACTCGCAAATAAAGTATAAAAAGATAATTGAGACCACCGACGACGCCATATTCATTGCTGACGCCTCAACCGGTATAATCCTTGAAGTGAACAACTCGGCAGAGAGGATGCTTGGACTTCCCAAGGGCGAAATTGTCGGTATGCACCAGAGGGAGCTTCATCCCCCGGCTAAGGCAGACAGGTATGGACAGCTTTTTATGGAGAGCGTCCTCAAGGGCAAGGCAATGATTGAATACCTTGTGGTAGTTAACAAAGACGGCATGGAGATCCCCGTGGACATCAGGGCACATACCATAGACCTGGGCGACAGGACAATAATCGCGGGTTTTTTCAGGGACGTTACGCAGCGGAAACTGGCCGAGGACGTGTTGAGAAAACATCGCCGGCACCTTGAGGAGCTGGTTCAGGAGCGCACCTCGGAACTTGAAAAAATCAATAAACAGCTTGAGGCTGAGTTGGAGTACAGAAGGAAAATGGAAAAGACACTGAAGCTGCAAACCATTGAACTAACCCGCTCCAACGCAGAACTTGAACACTTTGCCTACATTGCAAGCCATGACCTTCAAGAACCCATTAGAAAGGTCGCCAGCTTCACGGAGCTTTTGCAGGAGCGTTACCAGGGAAAAATCGATGAAAAGGCAGACAAATTTATCGCTTACATAGTTGACGGTACAACCAGGATGAAAAAGCTGATAAATGACCTGTTGACATACTCACGCGTAGGGACAAGCCAGGTACAGGTGGAAGAGGTGGACTTGTCGGATGCCCTCAAGGCAGCCATGTCAAACCTTGAAAAGGCAATCAGAGAAAGCAACGCACGCATAACCCATGCCCGGTTGCCTTTGATTATGGCCAATGAAACCAGGATGGTACAATTATTTCAGAATCTGATAGGAAATGCGAAACTATTCAGAGGCAAAATCCCTCCCGTGATAGACATATCCTGTGAAGTGATAGATGATGCGCCATGTGGCTGGAAGTTTGCCGTAAGTGACAATGGAATCGGTATACCAGCCGAGGAGTTTGACAGGATATTTATGATGTTTCACAGGTTGCACGGACGCGGCGAATATGAAGGGACGGGGATAGGGCTGCCAATATGTAAAAAAATTGTGGAAAGACAAGGTGGGCAAATATGGGTGGAATCACTTCCAGAGAATGGCACAACGTTTTATTTTACCCTATTTAACCAGAGTGCGGATGACACTGGGGTAATAAAGCCGGCCGGCCTCATCTTTGACCGGTTCAACAATAGCCGGGACGAATTAAAAATCCTCTCCACGGCGCTGGAACAAACCGCTGACCTTATTGTGATAACCAATGTTGATGGCATAATAGAATACGCCAATCCGGCATTCGAGTTGGCTACCGGGTACAAAAAGGCAGAAGTAACGGGCAAAAAAACTAATCTGCTAAAATCAGGCAGGCAGGAGAGCGAATTTTATGAGGTAATGTGGAAGACCATTCTGGGAGGCAAGGTCTTCCAGCACATGTTTATTAACAGGAAAAAGGACGGCATGCTGTACTATGAAGACAAGACCATAACACCGGTACTAAATGAGCAAAACCAGATAACCCATTTCATCTCCATTGGCAGGGATGTAACGCAGAGCAAGATGGCCGAGTCCACACTCATGGAGCGCTCAAAAGAACTGGCACACTCAAACCGTGAGATTCAACAGTATGCATATCTGGCCTCACACGACCTGCAGGAGCCTCTTCGGACGGCCACAAACTATGCTGAACTCCTTTCGGACAAATACTCACACATGCTGGACTACGAGGCAAAGAAATACATCAATTACATATTGGACGGGGTCAAAAGGATGCGGATGTTTATCACCGGCCTGTTGGCATTTTCAAGAATCACAAGTGAGGGGAAAGATTTCACCCCGGTCGACATGAATAAGTCACTGAAAAAAGCCATCTCCAACCTGGATGCCGCGATTAGGAGGAGCAATGCCCTGATACACAGCGCAGCACTCCCTGCAATCCCTGGTGATGCAGCCCAATTGGTACAACTGTTTCAGAATCTGATAGACAATGCCATCAAATTCAGAACTGACGCACAACCACAGGTGAACATATGGGCAAAACCGCACGAACGTGATGAGAGCGCCATGCAAGACGATACATTGATGACCACGATACCCCGTCAACGGCGTGACACCTGGCTGTTTTGTATCAGTGACAATGGCATGGGCATAGACAACCGTTATCTTGAGCGTATATTTAACGTATTTGAGTGCCTTCATGGCAGGGATGACTACGAGGGGACTGGGATTGGCCTTGCCATATGTAAAAAAATAGTAGAACGCCACGGCGGAGACATCTGGGCGGAATCGGTTGCAGGCAAGGGAAGTGCTTTTTACTTTACCCTCCCACGGCAATAATATTTTCACCAGGCATAAACTCAGACATGTTGTCTTAGTCCCGGCTCTTTCAGCTCTGTAGCTGTTTGTTCTGCCCAGGGGAGAAGCTCAGTTGTGAGGATTGAGAGGATGTCGTCGGCCATGGCCTTAGCGCTATACCTCAGGACTCCGTCTTTGTACCAGTAATACGCATGTAACTCATCGGGCAGGGCGCTGGTTGATGTCTCTGTGTCTGCTATGGCCGCAAATGGAGCCGGTGTGGCCTTCACAAGCTCCGGCAGCCGGTATAACTGTGGTGAGATTCCATTGAGGTCAACTACTGTAAAGCGCGACAAGAGCGCCAGCTTGCTTACAATTTTCATAGAGACATATGGGGAGTTGAAGTCAAACATGAGCGGCCTGAGTCCTATCAGGGCAATGGCATTTTTCAGGGCATTATGCATGGCCTGAGATGCCTCGGCAGAGCATGAGAGCACTAGGACTGCCATCGGGTCATAGAAATCCGGACGGTTTTTCCTGTTGATAACGCTGTAGACAAAGCGCGCTGCCGTTATGTCGTCAATAGTAATAAGGGGCTGGTTTGTGCCTGAGACAACTAAATCGCTCGTCTTGGTAGATTGAGTCGCCGTAAAATCGGCGAATGTTGTGCCGAAGACGATTGCCCTGTCCAGCCTGGTTTTTGTGATGTTGACGTTTATCAGGATGGAATTCGATAAATCTGCACCTGTGAGGTCAGCCTCCTGCAGGTTTGCCCCTATGATATCTGTGTGTGAGAGGTTAGCGTTAACCATACTGGAGTTGCTGAGGTTAGCCCCTGTCAGGTTCGAGTACGAGAGGTCTGCGCCCCGGAGGTTTGATTTTCTCAAATCGGCCCCTAAGATAAATGCCTTTGACAGATTGGCATCGGGCAGGGCGCACTTAGTGAGGATTGCCCTGAAGAGATTTGCCCTCCTGAGGTTAGCGTCTTTGAGTGTTGCGCCGGTCAGATTAGCGTTGCTCAGATTGCATTGGCGCAGCTCCGCCCCTGTGAGGTCTTTGCCGCTGAGGTCAACGCCGCTGAGGTCCCAGTGTGAATCGGGTATTTTCCCGCGGGTTGCCCCAAGGTCGACCAGGCGCTGCCAGGTCTCCCCGGCGCTCAGGACTGTTTTTTGCTGCTTGTTTTTCTGTTTTATACCTTTACTTTCCATATAGTGCCGTCTACCTTGTCCTCAAGGATGATGCCCATTTTATCGAGGGTGTTTCTGATTTCATCGGCCAGCTTCCAGTCTTTATTCTGTCTGGCCTCCCGGCGCTTTGTTATCAATTCCTCAATTTCCGGTTCCGATATCTGTATCCCGTGTGTCTCAAGCAGTGCCAGATACCATTGATGCGGCGTCTTTGTAAATATATTCAGCACCCCGGCGCACTCCTTTATCTGCTCAATGGCCTTTGCTACAGATTGCTTACTCTGTAACGAGGCGGGTTTCTTATCGAGATAGCGGTTTAGTTCCCTTATTAAATCAAAGATGTGGGCTATCGCGGCGGCGGTATTAAAATCGTCGTCCATGGCCTCAATAAACCTGTCTTTAAAAGAGTTGACAATGCCGCTGAAGTGGCCGTCTTCTTCTGAGGATTGCGTTTTTTCTTTAAACGATTTAAAGAACTCCTCAACACGAAGCACCGTGGAGTAAACCCTGTCAAGAGACGGCTCCGTCTGCCTCAGGCTCTCGCGCGAGAACTCTATGGGGCTTTTGTAGTGTGTCGAAAGTAGAAAGACTCTCAGGACTTCGGGGTCGAACTCCCTTAAAATATCTCTTATCGTAAAGAAATTTCCAAGGGATTTGGACATCTTTTCCTTGTCTATTGTGATGAAGCCGTTGTGGATCCAGTACCTTGCGAAGGGTTTTCCCGTTGCGGCACAGCTTTGCGCGATCTCGTTTTCGTGGTGCGGGAAGATTAAATCCGCCCCGCCGCCGTGAATGTCAAACGTATCACCAAGGTGTTTTTGTGACATGGCACTGCATTCGATATGCCAGCCCGGCCGCCCGGCACCCCACGGGCTGTCCCACGCAGGCTCACCCTCTTTTGATTTTTTCCATAGCGCGAAGTCAAAGTGGTTTCTCTTTTTCGGGTCTACCTCCACGCGCGCGCCGGCCTCCATCGAGTCAAGGTCGCGTTTGGAGAGGGTTCCATAGTCCCCAAACTTCCCCACCTCGTAAAATACGTCACCACCGGCCTCATAGGCATAGCCCTTGTCTATCAGCGTGGCAATTATCTTAAGCATCTCGGCTATGTGCCCGGTTGCCTTTGGCTCAACCTCCGGGGAGGCTACACCGAGGCGCGACATGTCCTCGTAGTATTCTTTTGTATAGGTCTCTGCGACCTCGTCCCATCGCTTCCCTTCTTCGGCGGCCCTGGTTATTATCTTGTCGTCTATGTCGGTGAAGTTCTTAACAAATGTTACGCCGTATTTACTGAAGCGCAGGTACCTGCTAATAGTATCAAAGACGATAGCGCTTCTGGCATGCCCGACATGGCATAGGTCATAGACCGTTACGCCGCATACGTACATCCTGACGTGGTTGTCCTTTATGGGGACGAATACCTCTTTTTTGCCTGACATGGTGTTGTATATCTTTAATCCCATTTGACTCCTTCCTTATTTATAATTCTAAAACATGCCACAGAAATTATTCCAGCACCCTGAACTGATATGTTGACGTATCAACTGCGCCTGAGCCGGTGAAGTATGCCGTTACGGCCAGGGACCACTGCCCAAGCGGGGCGTCCTTGCTTATTAAGAATGGCCTTGAATAGGCCCATTGCCCATTTTCCTCGAAGTTCGCGCTGTCTTCAATGACTATGCCCTCCTTTTCCCCGGGGGGGTACAGGCAAAGGTACAGTTTAACCTGTTGCTTCGGCTCGGTGGTTACGAAATCCATGCTTATTTTAAGCTCGTTTTTCCTGCTTACAGATTCATCGACCTTTATGTCGGCTATCTGGATTCCGTGCATCGATACAGGCTCTCGCACCTCGACGTATTTCTGGAATACCCAGCCCTCAACACCACAGGCATTGGTGGCAATGTACCAGTTGTTCGCGGTCTTTGATCTGACAACAAGCGGATGTCCCCTGTGCAATACGGAGATTACCGGGGCGTTTTGGTCGGGATTTTTTCTGAAATTCAAATCCGATGCCGTTACGGTAGCAATGGCAGGGAGTTTCGACATGGGTTTACATGCCGGTTTTTCGTTTGGCGACTTTGGCCTCTGCCAAACCCCCAATGCCAGCGCACACTTCATCGGCGTATCACAAAGACTAAGTGATGCGCTTGAGCAGCAGGGCTGTTTCTTGCACGGGGTCTGTGGGTCCTCTGCCTCACACCAGTTCCCACCAGCCACCTTGCATTGCTCATGCGCGGCGCACGAGGAGAGATTTTCGTGTGAACATGCCTTCTTCACTTCGGACTTGCCACATGAACATAGTACAACTATCATTACGGTTACGGTTAAATACATTAGTGTCTTCATCTCGTTCTTATCTCAGCCTCCCCTTGGGTCTTTCTCTTGAAAGCAATAAACTGCGTCTTTTCCGAGGCAGTAACATATTCGTATAAATCTGGTTCGGGAACGCTCCCGACTGCGCTGGACTTAGCCACATCAATTGTAAGCATCTCGTAGTTGTCCTTCAGAAACCCTGATATAGCCGCAATATCGATGCTGAACTTCTTCCCGCTGAAGTACTCGTTTATGCCGGAGACGCTCTGAGGTATAATCCAATCAGGCATTTCCGTTAGCCGGCTTCTTATAAAGTCTACACTAATCACCTTTATGTTTGTATAAAATATCACGGGAAACTCCGTCCCATACCCTGACAGGAGCAGCGTTTGCCCGGGACGTATGTTTTCTCTCAGAAAGGCAATCACCTCTTCTGTGCGGTTAAAGTACGGCGTGATTCTCTCCATGATTATGTCTTTTAGTGTGATTTTCGGCATCTGAAGCTCAATATTCGGGACTTTGGCCCTGATAGTTTTAAATGGAAACAGCCCCGCGTATCCGATGAGATTTGTAAGGCAGAGCAGCCCCAATGCCGTATAGCGCAGCAGTGGAGGGGATTTCCTCAGTATTAACGACTGCAAGACGACAAAGGCCGGAACAAGCACGATTACGTATCGAATATAAAACGAACTATAATTTATTACAAATACAATCTGAAACGGTATCATGGCAATAAGAAAGTATAGCATATCCCTGGGAATACCTGTGCCAATAAAAAATTCGCTCTTGCGAAAGTATATAAGCAGCACAAGCAGCAACAGGGGAAACATCGCCATGTTAATCTGCATAAGGTAAAACAGAAACTTATGAAGGTAAGAAGTCCTCCCTATGTACATGGCCTGCCCCCAGAGGTGCGCGTATATTACCCATACTAGCGCAAGCGCTGAGACTACCACGGCAGCAATTATAATATCTGAGAAAATCCCTGGGTATTTTTTCCTGAACACAAACCCGGCACAAAGCAACAAAAGCATATTGCCAGGTACGAATACGTAATTACTGTAAAACTGGCAGGTAAGGGCTATTACTATAAAGACAATGCCCATACGCTTTCTCTTTAGCAGTTGGTAAAACGCGAATATAAGCAATACCTGCATAAAGACGGCAATCGCATAGTACCTGCACTGGCGTGAGTGTAAGATCAACACCTCACTCGTAACAAGCAACACGAGCGCTATCAGCGCCATCTGCCTGTCCTTAAAGATATCCCAGACCAGGTAAAAAAGAAATATTACGGACAGAAATCCCAACACGGCAAACGGCAGACGTGCCGCGACCTCCCCCTTCCCAAATATCGCAAATGACCCGGCAGTTATGTATTCACTAAGCCACGGTGAAAACACCCATATGGAGTCAGAGTTGAGGTCATCAGGTGTGGTAACGATAAGGCGGTTTTTACCGTCATCGCCCACGGGGATTCCGTATTTAAGTATGTTTACGGCAAGATTGGCCGTGATGGCCTCGTCTTCCCATAAGATCCTGCTATCGAGCCTGTATAAGTAAAAATACACACCGCCCAGAAAGATTAAACTCAGGAAAATTGCCGTTTTTCTATCTAATACCATCTTGGCTCACATGCTCATGCAGCTTCACTTCTTTCTTATCTCGGCATCACCGGGCTTGATGTATGTAGTGATGGGCTTTGAAGGCTTTGCTTGCTTAGTGGGACGTTTTTGTTCCATCTCAACGGGGCCGGGTGTTTTGGGCGTCTGCGGTTTATCGTCCTGCCCTGGGCTGGTTGTGGGCTCGACGGCAGTTGTTTCGGGTTCAGCCGCCACAGGTGCCGGGGAACTCTCCACGCTGGGTTTATGTTCTAGTGAAACGGGTGCGGGCTTAGTGGTCAAATCCGGTTTATTGTAAGCGAAGATTATAAAGGCGGCAATCGCTAAAAAAAACACAATGGCTGCCGTTACGAGAATTTTATTTTTCAACCCGCCTGCGGCTGAAAATTCGACCGTTGTCTGAGCAATGGTTAGTTCCCCGTCCAGGGGGCTATTGTGGATGGCATGGTTATCGTCCTTTTTTAGCAGTTTGACTTTCAATAATGCCTCTTTAAATTCGGCAGCGTCCTGAAATCTGTCAATCGGGTTTAACTTTATCGCCTTTTCTATGATTTTATAAAGAACTGGGGATATGGTGCCCTTACATTCCTTTAACTTTGGGCAGGTATTGTTTATTTTATTGTTGATAATTTTAAACTCGCTGCTGCCTTTTTCGCCAAAGGGGATCATGCCGGTAAGAAGCTCAAAGAGCATAACACCAGCCGCGTATATATCGGCCTTGTGGCCAAGGGGGCCGAAGTCCTGTGGTGATATCTGCTCGGGGGCCATGTAGTGGATTGTGCCCAGGCCTGTGCCGGTTTTAGTTAGTTTCTCCTCGTCGCTGACTGTCAGCTTTGCAATTCCGAAGTCAGCGAGTTTTATAAGTATGCGCCCGTCTTGTGCCTTTGTTAAGAGAATATTAGCCGGCTTAATATCCCTGTGGACGATGTTTCGGGCATGGGCATAGTGAAGGGCGTCAAGGCATTGGACAATTATCTCTACGGCCCGTGCCTCGTTTAAAGAAAAGTCTGCAAAGTCAGGGTCAAGTGCGCTGATTTCCTTGAGTTGATAATGGCGTTCAATCAATTTTTTAAGGGTCTCTCCCTTGACGAACTCCATGACTATGTGGAATTTCCCTTCGCTTTCGAAGCAGTCCAGGACTTCTACAATGTTAGGATGCCGTAGTTCAACCTGAAGTTTTGCTTCATTGAGGAATCGCTTTTTCTGCGTCTCAAGCTGAGACGGCTCGCAATACAATATTTTAACAGCCCTGTAGATGCCAAGATTAACGTGGCGCGCCTTGTAGACAACACCCATTCCGCCCTTTCCCAGTGGGATTTCCTCAAGTTCATAGTCTCTTATTTGTATCGTATCCTGCATTAGTCCCTAATTGGCGCAACTTGCCACGTTATGTTATAATAGATTTTGGCACTTTGGCAATAGAAAAAGCTACAGGGGGTAAACACACCTGATAAATAGTGATGACAAGGAATCGGCGGGCATTGAGCTGACAGAAAATCTTGACATCTCCAGCCTGATAGAAAAGCGTAAACGCATTGATAA
Source organism: Nitrospirae bacterium MYbin6 (assembly GCA_002753305.1). Lineage (GTDB taxonomy): Bacteria > Nitrospirota > Thermodesulfovibrionia > Thermodesulfovibrionales > Magnetobacteriaceae > Magnetominusculus. Next base: position 54,221 of record PEAC01000007.1, on the reverse strand, counting down.
TATCTTACAGAACAGGTTTAAGCGCGTACTTACGGTTATGTTTACGGACATCATAGGGTCGACCTCCATAGCCGATAAATTGGGGGATATAGAAGCGCGCATCATGATTAAAGAACAAAGCGATATAATGCTTCCCATAATAGATAAACACGATGGGGTATTTGTGAAATCAATCGGCGACGGCACGATGTCATATTTCGTGAGCGCCCAAAGTGCCTTGCGTGCGGCCGTAGAGATTCAACAAGGCGTTGCGCGTTATAACAAAGACGAAGCCCCTAAGATTCCACTGCGCATCCGCATAGGGCTTCACACGGGCGAGTGCCTCGTCGAGCAAAACGACATAGCAGGAGATGTGGTAAACGTCAGCAGCCGCTTTGAGGCCTTAGCCTCCGAGGCAGAGGTGTGTTTTTCCGGGGATACGTATAATGCCCTCGAAGACAAAAACGAGATACAATGTGTTTATTGTAAAGATGTTCCGATTAAGGGGAAAAAAGGCATGTTCCGGCTCTATAAGGCAGCAGGTACTGTGGGCGGTACAGTTTACCCTACACTCATAATACAAAAGGATACCATGCAGCCAAAACAAGTGCCACTCGATAAAATGAAAATCCTGATTGGGCGCTCCTCAGACTGTGACATAGTGCTTGACAAGCCCTACGTATCCCGTAATCACGCGGAAATCTTTAAGGAAAACTGCGAATATATTATCGAAGACAGTGAAAGCCTGTCTGGATTAATGATAAACGGGCAAAATAAGGAAAGGCACACACTCATAAATGGCGACGTAATTGAGATTGGCGAGGTAACAATAACATTTGTTTATCCATCCGGGCCAAGCGGCCGGGATGAACAAACCGTGATGGTCCAACAGAGGACTGCTGAATCGGATGGCGTTTCAGATACAATGCCGATACATCTCCTGCCACGGTACAAGCTGGCCTGCCTATCCCCTGGGGGAGAGATTAATGAGTATGAGATCCCCGGTGACGGGCTGGTAATTGGCAGGGGCGCTGAGTGCAACATCCAACTGCATGATAAACTTGTCTCGCTGCGCCATGCCATAGTGTTCTGTGGTAAAGACGTCGTGTTGATACAGGACCTGGGCAGCACAAACGGCACATATGTCAACGGCCGCGATATAGAGAAAAATGTGGTGTTGCCATTGTCCCAAAAGCAGCAGGTAAAAATCGGCCCCTACATGATCGTTGCCGTAGATATTGATGAAAATATAGGCCTGTCCACTTTTAACGAGACCAAATCGTCAATACTCAGAAGGCTAAAGGGAATCCTGAAGCCTTATTAATGAGGGCATATAATATTATATCTTGCGCAAATCTATGAATCCGTATTACAATAATACAGAGGCCATAAGTATGAGTATATGCCTGGATATAATGTATTGCTGGTTATCAAGGAGATAGCACATGCCGACATGCGAAGAAAGAGTCGATACGTTAGAGAGTATATGGGCGCAATCAATTCTTAACAACGATGAGGCTCGAATAAGATCAGAGCGTGAGTTGTCTGCCTTCAAAGAACAAATGAAGGCCATAAACGAAAAAGCGGACAAAGACAGGCAACGCCACGACGAGGAAATGAAGGCCATAAACGAAAAAGCAGATAAAGACAGGCAACGCCACGATGAGGCAATGAAGGCCTATTTTGAGAAAGCAGACAAGGAAAGGCAAGCATTTACTGAGAAATCGGACAAGGAAATACAAGCCTTTACTGAGAAATCGGACAAGGAAAGGCAAGCATTTATAGAGAAATCGGATATGGAAATACAAGCCTTTAAAGAACTATCAATGGCAAAGATTCAGGAATCGAGAGAAGATATGCGTATCTTCAATGAAAATATGCAGGCAGCTTTCAAAAGAAGTGATAAAGCGATGCAGGAATTTCGTGATAAAATGGATAACTACAAGAAAGAACAGGAAAAAGAGCATAAAGAAATGAACAAACAGTGGGGCGGTCTTGCCAGAAAAATGGGCACCATAGTGGAGGACTTGATTGCCCCCGCCATAAGGCCGGCCATAAAACAATATTTTAACTGTGATGCCATATTTGTGGGCGAGAGGATCCTGAAAAGACTGGGCAGCGATTCATTTGAAGTAGATCTGCTGGCCTATTGTGAAGACATGGTCTTTTATGTAGAGGTAAGGTCTACGCCGCAGGCCCGGCATGTGGACGAAATCAATGAGAACACCGGGCTGTTTTATAAGTATTTTCCTGAGTATAAAGACAAAAAACTCATTAAAATATTTGCCTCCATAGTATTTCCTGAAAACGTCCTGCGTTACGCCTCAAAAAAAGGTTTATACTTTATGGCCTTCAGAGAATGGGAGTATGTCGATATATTGAACTTTGAGGAAATAGAGAAGGCTTCGTAAATACAGGGTATACAAAACTCTCCGGGAGGCAAAGACGACAGATGGAAAAATATATCTGCATACACGGGCACTTTTACCAGCCGCCAAGGGAAAATCCGTGGCTTGAGGAGGTCGAATGCCAGGACTCGGCAGAACCCTTTCACGACTGGAACGAAAGAATAACCGCGGAGTGCTACGCACCGAATGCCGCGTCGAAAATACTCGACCACGAGGGAAGTGTCTCCGATATAATAAACAACTACTCAATGATAAGTTTTAATTTCGGCCCAACGCTGCTTTCGTGGCTGCAAAGGCACAATCCCGACGTATATAACGGCATCCTGGAGGCCGATAAGTTGAGCATGGAGAGATTCTCCGGACACGGTTCGGCCATTGCCCAGGTGTATAACCACATGATAATGCCCCTTGCCAACTATAATGATAAAATCACGCAGGTAATATGGGGAATAAGGGATTTTCAAGCGCGCTTTGGCAGGCTGCCAGAGGGCATTTGGCTTGCCGAGACTGCCGTTGACCTGGCAACTCTCGATGTATTGGCAGACAACGGAATATTGTTTACAATCCTTGCTCCACGCCAGGCATCAAGGATAAAAAAAATCGTCGACGTTACAGATGAACCAGACCCTGAGGCGGAAATGTATGAACAAGACCAATGGTACGATGTCAGTGAAAGTCGAATCGACCCATCAATGCCATACTTGTGCAGGCTCCCGTCGGGCAAGGCTATTACCCTGTTTTTCTATGACGGGCCAATCTCCTCGGACATCGCCTTTAGCGGCGTGTTGCATAGTGGTGAGAATTTCGTTCACAGGCTGGCGTCTGCCTTTACCGATGACAGAGAACATCCGCAGTTAGTCCACATAGCCACAGACGGCGAGACCTATGGCCACCACCACAGAATGGGCGAGATGGCCCTGACATATTGCCTGCATCTGGTAGAATCCGGCAATTCCCCTGCCGCGCAGGGGATTACGCTGGCCAACTATGGGCAATACCTTGAGAAACACACCCCTCTGTATGAAGTGGAAATCTATGACGGGTCGTCATGGAGCTGTATTCACGGCATTGGAAGGTGGATGGATGACTGCGGTTGCTGCAGCGGCATGCACCACGGGTGGTCGCAACAGTGGCGGCGTCCGCTGCGCGAGGCAATGGACTGGCTTAGAGACAGGCTTGCCGGTATATTTGAAACCGAGGGAGGGAAATACTTAATATCCCCCTGGGACGCGCGTAACGATTACATTGAGGTAATACTTGACAGGGACAGGGATAGTGTCAATTCCTTTCTTGACCGCCACACCCATTTTAGTCTTCCTGTGGAAGACAGGACGAGGGTGCTGAAGCTGCTTGAGATGCAGCGCAACTCCATGCTCATGTACACAAGCTGCGGGTGGTTTTTTGACGAAATATCGGGGATAGAGACCGTTCAGATTATGGAATACGCGGCCAGGGCAATGCAGTACGCACAGGAGTTAACCGGCATATCCCTTGAAGATCAATACATCGAGAGGCTTCGGCACACGCACAGCAATGTATTCAGCTCAGGTGCCTATCCGTATGAAGCCTTTGTAAAACCCTCAAAGGTGGACATCATGCGCGCCGGCGCGCACTACGCAATTTCCTCTCTTTACGAGCAGTACCCGGAGCGCTTAAGCATGTTTTGTTACACAGTAACCCGGCTGTCTTACGACGTAATCACCGTCGGCAGGATGAGGCTTTCCGCCGGTAAGATTCGCATAACCTCTGAAATAACATGGGATGAACACACGCTTGCCTTTGCGGTTTTACATTTGGACGACCACAGCATAAACTGCGGGATTAAAAAGTTGCCAGCCGGCGAAAGTTTCACTAAAATTAAGACAGAAGTGGTACATGCCTTCGAGAAGGGTCTTATCCCCTACGTTATCAGTCTCATGCAGATACACTTCGGCAGCGATAACTACTCCTTCTGGCATCTGTTTAAAGACGAACAGAAAAAATTCCTTGACTTGCTCTCACAAGGCCCTAACGAGAGCATAGACGGCCAATACAGGCAGATTTACGAGAGCAATTATTCGCTGATGAATTTCTACAAGGGGCTTTCCGTACCCCTTCCCAAGTCTCTATCGATTGCAGTTGCGTATACCATTGAGAAAGACCTGTTAAAGATATTTGAAACTAAGCAGCTCGACATAGAGAAGCTAAAAGGTATAGCCGATGAAATCAAGAGATGGAACGTCGTGATTGACAGGGAGAAAATCGGCTACTACGCAACAACGCTTATAAGCCACCTGATGGAAACACTCTCTGCGCAGCGGGAATATGCACAATTATATGAAAAAATTACCATTGTGCTGGAGATATTTAAATCGCTCTCTATAGAGCCTTGCCTGTGGAAGGCTCATAATGTATATTTTACCGTTGCCAGAGAGCTGAAACCCGCAATGCTCCTGGCAGCCGCAGACAATGACGAGGAAGCCCTTTTATGGTTACATAACTTTGGCCGCCTTGGCTATTACCTCCGAGTAAAGCAATGATATGTGCCTTCAAAATTTATTATTTTTACGCATTGACTTTTTTACAGTTGCCAGGTTAAGATATAAATGCCCTTTTAAAGGGCTAAGCAAGCAGTAAGGAGTGTTTCAACATGTCATTTGAAGGAAAAGTAAAGTGGTTCAACGTCAGCAAGGGGTATGGTTTTATTAGCAAGAGCGATGGGGAAGATGTATTTGTCCACTATTCGGCTATAAAGACCAGTGGGTTTAAAACGTTAGAGGAAGGGCAGATGGTATCCTTCGACGTTGAACACGACAAAAAAGGATTGAGGGCAACTAACGTAGCAATCATAGATTAGTACGCTAGACAATCCAAAGAAGGAAACAAGGAAGGGGCTGGCAACGGGGGTTTAGGCGCGGAAGCAATTATGCCGGGACTTTAGGTATAAGACAAGAAGTTCATAAGCTACTGAATCTGTATAAGTTGACTGGTCCCTTTCAATTACCAATGTACTGCTGTACTGTCTGTGGTTTTCTCCAGATCAGCCTTCGCCCCGGAACAACCTTCCCCATTAAATTCTGTCAACTATCGGAAAGTTGGCATGTATGCTAATTTAACCTTTTTATGTTAGAATTCCACCGTATGTATGATAAATGGCTAATGCGGTTTGCAAAAGGAAATGTTTTTGATAAAGGATAATAAAAATGCTATGGTCTCAGACCCGGCGATTCTTAATGTAAAGAGATATTCTCTGGCCGGGAGAAAAAGCAAGGTCGCTCTGGATAAAATTGGCAGGCCATACGAGCGTGGCGGACTTTTTGAGGAGTTTTTATCAGGCCTTCCCGACATCCTTGCGGCGGCAGACCTGAGACGCGCGGCGGTGCGTATCTCCGAAGCACATAGTAACGCGCGCCCTGTCATATTGGGCATGGGAGCGCATCCAATAAAAGTAGGCCTGTCGCCTGTTATCATAGACCTGATGGAGCGTGGTGTGATAACGGCTGTTGCCACAAACGGGGCCTCCATAGTGCATGATTTCGAGCTTGCCTATTCTGGCAACACGTCCGAGGACGTGGCCGCCGAACTCTGTACGGGGCAATTTGGAATGGCAGAGGAGACAGGGGTTATGCTCAACAGGGCGATTGTCAAAGGTGTTGAGGACGGCCTCGGCCTGGGTAGTGCGATTGGGTCGTTTTTACTAAATGACAGTAGTGTTAAACATAAGAATATCAGTATCTTTGCCCGTGCCTGTGAGTTAGGGGTGCCGGTTACTGTACATGTTGCCGTGGGGACGGACATCATACACATGCACCCGGAAGCGGATGGAAGGGCCATAGGTGAGGGGAGTCTGCGTGATTTCCGGCTGCTGGCCACACTTATCGGCAGGCTCGAAGGTGGGGTGTTTATAAACCTTGGCTCTGCTGTTATAATCCCTGAGGTTTTTATGAAGGCCCTCAATCTGGCAAGAAACACCGGCAGCACTGTGGAGCGCTTTATGGCCGTGAACATGGACTTTATCAGCCACTACAGGGCACAGGCCAATGTGCTTAAGAGGCCGGCCCCCGACAGCGCCTCGGCTATAAACCTCATCGGGCACCATGAGATAATGTTTCCGCTTTTGGCGGCTGCCGTTAAAGAAAACCTCAAAGGACGAAAAGGCGATGGATGTTAAGAAATTAATGGACGAATCAGCCCTGTACATAATGGACACATATAAGCGTTTTCCTGTTGTGCTGGTAAAGGGCAGGGGTATGAAGCTCTGGAGTGCCGATGGTAAGGAGTATCTGGACTTTCTGGCCGGTATTGCGGTAAACATACTGGGGCACTGCCATCCAAGGCTTGTTGTTGCAATTCAGAAACAGGCCCAGAAGCTCGTGCATGTATCGAACTTTTACCACAACGAGTTTCAGGCCAGGCTGGCCAAACTCTTGTGTGATTATTCCTTTGCCGACAGGGTATTTTTTTCAAACTCCGGTGCGGAGGCCAACGAGGCGGCGATAAAGCTGGCAAGAAAACACGCGAAAGAACGTTTTGGAGCGGAAAAGACCGGTATAATTACCGCGCTGAATTCCTTTCACGGCCGCACGCTGGCAACCCTGACTGCTACCGGGCAGCCCAAGTTCCACGCCGGATTTGAGCCGCTGATGCCGGGATTTTCCTATGTCCCGTTCAACGACTACGAGGCCCTTAAGGCCGCCATAGACGAAAACACCTGCGCCATTATGCTTGAGCCAATTCAGGGTGAAGGCGGAGTAGTGATGCCCGCCGAGGATTACTTCAAACAAGTGCGCGACCTGTGTACGAGACTGGGGATTTTGTTGATCTTTGACGAGATTCAAACCGGGGCCGGAAGGACGGGGACATTGTTTGCCTACGAGCAATACGGCATAGAGCCGGATATCCTGACGCTGGCAAAAGGGCTTGGCGGCGGGGTACCCATCGGGGCCACGCTGGCAAGAGAGGAAATTGCGAAGGCCTTTACAGTGGGCAGCCACGGCTCTACATTTGGTGGCAATCCACTTGCCTGTGCCGCGGCTCTCGCAACGATTGAGACACTGCTTGAGGATGGTATCATGTTGAGCGAGTGCCGCAGGATGGGGGAGTACTTCATGGCATCGCTTCTGAAATTACAGAAACAGTTCCCAAAGATAATCGTCGACATCAGGGGAAAGGGGCTTTTAATAGGCATGGAGCTTACCAGGGATTGCGCTATGGCAGTTCAGGCGTGTTTCGAGCGCGGAATACTGATTAACTGTACAGCGGGAAACACGCTGCGATTTACACCTCCTTTGATTGTTATCGAAGAAGACATTGACCGCCTTACGGGCGTGCTTAAGGAGGTTCTCGAGAGGTTTTCGTGAAGAAGCACAGGGATATCCTTACCACAATAAAAGACTTAACGGCCGCTGAAACAGCCGAGATGCTGAAAACGGCGGCTGACTATAAGGCCGGCAAGATGGCAAGGGACTTCCTTACCATAAAAGACTTCACGGCCACAGAAATCGCCGGATTACTGGACATGGCGGTTGACTATAAGGTCGGCGGGGCGGGGAATAAATCCTTGCTTGGGCGCAGTATCGGGATGTTGTTTCATAAGCCGTCAACCCGGACGAGGGTCTCATTCGAGGTTGGCATATACCAGCTTGGCGGGCAACCGCTTAATATAACGCTGGAGCAGAGCCAGTTAAGCAGAGGCGAGTCATTTGCAGATACGGCGCGTGTGCTTTCACGTTATCTCAACGGGATAGTTATCCGCACATTTGAACATGAAATCGCGGTCATCGTTGCCGCGTATGCGTCTGTCCCCGTGATAAACGGCCTTACGGACACACACCACCCGTGCCAGATTCTGGCCGATTTAATGACGATAAAAGAGAAAAAAGGTACGCTTAAAGGCATTAAGATAGCCTACATTGGAGACGGTAACAATGTGGCAAACTCCTTAATCGAGGGGGCGGCACAGATGGACATGAATTTAACCATTGCATCACCGCAAGGCTATGAGCCATCACCAGATATTTTATCAACAAACGATTCAAACCGGATAACCGTCGTGCGAGACCCCAGAGACGCCGCCACTGGCGCCGATGTCCTCTATACCGACGTTTGGACAAGTATGGGCGACAAAGCCCGTGTCGAAGAGAAAATAACGAAATTCGCCGCTTATCAGATTAATGACGAGCTGCTCTCTTACGCCAGGCCCGACTGCATAGTGCTGCACTGCCTGCCCGCCCACAGAGGCCAGGAGATAACCGACTCTGTTATTGAGGGCAAGCATAGTGCCGTATTTGACCAGGCGGAAAACCGTCTTCACACGCAGAAGGCCGTCCTGGAGATGCTTATTAAATGATGCAAAGATCAATTATCGATAAAATAATATATCTCAGGGAGGCAAACTGTCCGATAAATTAATGATAATACCCCTTGGCGGGGTCGAGGAAATCGGCGCGAATATGACCGTGTTCGAGACTCAAAACGATATGATTATCGTCGATACCGGCCTGATGTTCCCGGATGACGACCTGCTTGGAGTCGACTTCATTATCCCCGACTACGGCTATGTCATAGAAAAAAAGAAAAAACTGCGAGGGATTGTCATAACGCATGGCCACGAAGACCACACCGGGGCGCTGCCCTTTCTCCTTCGCGACCTTGGCAAGGCGGTCCCGGTCTATGGCACTACGCTTACGCTTGGCCTGATTAAGGAAAAAATTAAGGAATACAACGTAAAGAACATCGACTTCGTAAGGGTAAAGCCAAAGGACAAAGTAGTGCTTGGCGATTTTGTTGTGGAATTCATTCGGGTTACACACAGCATAGCCGATGGCGTGGGGCTTGCCATAACCACCCCGGCCGGGGTAGTCATTCACACGGGTGATTTCAAGTTCGATTCCTCACCGGTAGATAATGAGCTTCTGGATTTCGGCAGCTTTTCCGAGTATGGTGAAAGAGGGGTCCTTGCCATGTTATCCGATAGTACAAATGCCGAAAAGCCCGGCTTTACCCCTTCAGAAAAGGTCGTAAAGCGCGCCTTTCAGGATATTTTCGCCAAGGCCGCCGGCAGGATAATCATAGCCACATTTGCGTCAAATATCCACAGGATTCAGCAGGCTATAGATGTTGCCTCAGAATTCGGCAAAAAGGTAATCCTCTGCGGCAGGAGTATAATCTCTAACGCAAAAATAGCTATTGACCTCGGTTATCTGACAATGAACGGCAATTCATGGCTGAAGGTCGAGCAAATCAACTCCCTCGCCCCGAACGAGACCGTTATCATTACAACGGGCAGCCAGGGTGAGCCTATGAGCGTCCTCACACGTATTGCTGTGAACGAACACAAGCACATCAAGGTTGCCTCGGCAGATACGGTTATAATCTCGGCCAGGGCCATACCGGGAAACGAGCGCGCGGTTGGCAGAATTATCAACCACCTCTTCAGGCGCGGCGCAAACGTCATCTACGATAAAATCTCCGAGGTGCATGTCTCTGGGCACGCCTCTCAGGAAGAACAAAAACTGATGATCAATATTGTTAAACCAAAGTTTTTCATACCCGTTCACGGCGAATACAGACACCTTGTCTACCATGCCAGGCTAGCTGAGGGCCTCGGAGTTCCGCGCGAGAATATATTTATTCTCGAAAATGGCTGTGTCCTGGAATTGTCAGACCAGTGCGCCTTCCGCTCGGACAGCGTACCGTCGGGGCGCATCTCCATAGAGGGCAAAGGCTTTGGCGACATCGGCGACATGGTACTTAAAGACAGAAAGCGCCTGGCCCAGGACGGTTTTGTCATCGTAGTCCTGACAGTCAGCAAGGAAACCGGCAGGGTACTGGACGGCCCGGAGTTCATTACGAAGGGTTTTATCTTTGAACACAACACCGGAGACATGGCAAAGGAGGCGTCCAATATTATCTACTCAATTGCCTCAAATCCCGACCCCGGCACGCACGGAGATATGAATGTCCTGCACGCGAAAATCCTTAGCGCGCTTAAGAAATACATCAGAAACAAGACCGATAAACGCCCAATGATTATGCCGGTCATTGTGCCGGTATAAGATCTGTGGTAATTTAAGGAGAGCTGCATGGAAATACTGCAATCGATTCTGATGGGAATTGTACAGGGATTTACAGAGTTCCTGCCGGTAAGCAGCACAGCCCATCTGATTTTAGTGCCGTGGTTTTTGGGCTGGGGCGGCGCCATCAACTCGATGTCCTTCGATATAGCCCTCCATATAGGAACGTTGTTATCGCTGCTTGTGTTTTTTTTCAGGGACTGGGTAGAGCTGTTCCTGAGAAAACAGAAACTGCTGATGCTCCTTGCCATTGCAACGATACCGGCGGCAGTTGCCGGCAAGCTGCTTGACAAATTTGTCGAGGCCAATCTCAGAAGCCCGTGGATAATCGCGGCCGCCCTGGTTGTTATCGGCATAGTTATGTACATTGCCGATAAAAGAGGCTCTAAGCTCACCGGCATGGACAACCTGGCGGTTTCCGATGCCGTGATTATAGGAATATCGCAGGCAATAGCCATAATTCCCGGCGTCTCCAGAAGCGGGATAACCATATCGAGCGGACTCTTTCTTGGTATGAAGCGGGAGGCGGCCGCACGTTTTTCCTTTTTAATGTCCACGCCGATAGTTGGCGGCGCGGCCCTGTTGCATGGCGTGCAGATGCTTCATGGGAAATCGGAGGCGGTAAATCCGATGATTTTCATAGCCGGAGTGGCTGCCTCGTTTGTCGCGGGGTTAATCGCGATCTCGTGGCTGCTTAAATTTCTAAGCAAATACTCATTAACGTTTTTTGTCTATTACAGATTTGCCCTTGCTGTAATAATCGTAGCGGGGATATGGCTGAAGCCGTAAATAATCAGAAAACTGAGCTAAGGGGCATACTGGCAGCCCTGTTTGCCGCCTTTAGCGCTATAAGCCTGTTTACGTACAATAAATGGGACCCCTCACCGTTTACCTACACGGACATGCAGGCACAAAACTATGCCGGTATCGCAGGTGCGTATTTTTCAGATACCGTGTTTTCAATCATAGGGACGTCCTCGTTTATTATACCGGTAGTGGCATTCATCTATGGGATAAGAAGGCTGATTGGGGCCGTAAAAAGGAGCGAAACTGTCGCGGGGATGATACTTTTCACCGTATCTCTTTCAATGGTGCTGGCGCTGTCCTCGGAGATATTCGATACTGATACTATCAGGGGTGGGCTTGTTGGAGGCGCCATTACCTATATGTTGAAGGCGGTTTTCTCCGTGGTAGGGGCCTTCTTGATAAGCCTTGCCGCCCTGTGTACCTCAATCATACTGATGCTTCCGCTTAAGGCGTCGTCGCTGCTTATGCGACAGACTGGCCCCGACGCCCCGATTAACAAAGAACATGAGCCTGTAAGGGCCGCGGTTGGCCCTGGTACGCAGGAAGAGCAAGCAGTTGATCTTAAAATAATCGACCACACTCATGACGAACCCCACCACGAAGACAGACATATAGAAAGAGAAATCAGGCAACGGCCCCCTGATATCAGAGATGACCGCTACATACTCCCAGGGGTAGAACTGTTAAGCGCCTCGCAGGGGCAAAACAGGGACATATCGAAGGATGAACTAGTAAGGGCGGCCACAATTTTACGCGAAAAACTATCCGATTTCGGCGTCGAGGGCAAGATCTCTCAGGCCCACCCCGGCCCGGTAATCACAATGTATGAGTTTGAGCCGGCCCCGGGCGTGAAAATCAGCAAAGTTGTGGCATTGTCCGACGACCTCGGGCGCGCCATGGGAGGCATAAAGGTCAGGGTCTCACTAATCCCGGGCAAAACCCCCATTGGCATAGAAGTCCCCAACGAGCACAGAAACATCGTATGTCTGAAGGAAATCATTGCGGCAGATAAGTTCACAAAGAAAAGCTCGCTCCTCACCCTTTCGCTGGGCAAAGACATCTACGGCAATCCCATAGTGGAGGACCTTGCGCGAATGCCCCATCTGCTGGTTGCCGGCACAACCGGCTCCGGCAAGAGCGTGGCGGTTAACTCCATGGTTATGAGCATTTTATATAAGGCCAAACCCTCGCAGGTAAAGATGCTGATGATAGACCCGAAACTCCTCGAGCTTTCCATCTATGAGGGGATTCCACACCTGGTCTCAAACGTTATTACCAACCCGAAGGAGGCCTCTGAGGCCCTGAAAAAGATGCTCATCGAAATGGAAAGGCGCTACAGGCTGATAGCCGAACAAGGGGCAAGGAACATTGAGATGTTCAACGCCTCCGTTGCCGAAGACGACAAGCTGCCCTATATTGTGATAATAATAGACGAGCTTGCGGATTTAATGTTCACGGCGGCTAAAAACGTGGAGGACTCGATAGTGCGCCTTGCTCAGATGGCAAGGGCGGCCGGTATGCACCTTATCGTGGCCACACAGCGGCCCTCGGTCGATGTCATAACGGGGATAATCAAGGCCAATTTTCCCTCAAGAATTGCCTTTATGGTATCGTCCAAGGTGGATTCGAGGACTATTTTAGACACCCACGGGGCCGAGAAACTCCTTGGGCGTGGTGATATGCTCGTCCTAAGCCCGGGGGCCAGGATTCAAAGAGTCCACGGTGCGTTCGTCACCGAGGAGGAGATTAAGGCGGTGGTTGATTACGTTAAGGCACAAGGCGCCCCGGATTATACGTTTTTTGACTCGTTAGTCGTGGAGGAGGCCTCAGCAGATGGCGGCTCTGCCGACGACAAGGACGAAATCTATCGTGACGTCATAAAATATGCCCGCGAAATAGGCGAAGTCTCCATCTCTTCAATACAGCGGCGCTTTAAGATAGGATATAACCGCGCGGCCAGGATTGTGGAAATAATGGAGGCAGACGGCCTCATAGGCCCTACAAAGGGGGCCGGCAAGCCCCGCGACTTCGTCTCCAACTAAGTTTTTATTGCGCGCCAGGTACAGCTTGTTGCTGCTTCACTGGTGTGGTTGACCCGTCGTCATAGCCTTTAGCGTCCAGCGTATAGCGCCTGAGGTTGTCAGGTGTGAAGGCAGAGGTGTCGGTCTCTATTTGTTCTATGGGGACAGATTTTAATCTGTCCCCCCCTGCTGCCACGGTCTTAGCTATCGTATCGGCCATTGAGTTGACTATAAAGTCATAACCCTCCTTACTGAAATGGCAGCAGGTGTCGGAGTAGACCGGTGTCTTGACATCCTTAAACATGAGGGTTAAGTCGGTGAAATTAACCCCCGCCTTTTGTAAACCGGCCCCACCGGCACGCATATATGGATAGCCACGCTCAACTTCTTTTTTATATATGGACGAATCGCTTAACGCAACCGTTGCCTCGGCCGCCGATATGGGCTTACTGCCAGGGAAATACTGGTTCGGCTGAAGGAATTGAAAATACATCCCCCCCTGGCTTGTAATCAGGTTGTTTAATAAAATGGAGTTTCTCTGCCAGTGCCTTGCGATTTCTATATAGAGGTCGCGCACCATTTTATAGTGCTGCTCCTGCCCAAGAAACGAGGTCCTGCACTGTGTCGAGCGTACCTGGCGAAACTCCCTTATGCCGCCCGAGGTTACGAGTGTTTTCAGTGCCGTCTCATGGTCTGCTTTTTTTTGTTCATCTTTTGAGTCCATGACTTTCCATAGCAGGTTTCCCGTGGCGGTGTGCGAAGGCAGCCATGCGGTGAACATCAGCGCGGTGTCTCGGCGGTGCTCCTTGGCCAGCTCGATTCGGGCCGCCGCGATGTCTTCTTTTTTTGACGATTTTCTCTCCGTCAGGACCCTCCAGTCCTGCGGGAAATAAAACGGCACCCCCTGTCCAAGGTTATCGTGGGCAATAGGAAGGGTTATTTCGTTAAATCCATCAATATCGATAAAGATGTCAAACTGCCCGCCTTGTGAGATAATATCGGAGGCGGCAAGCAGCTGCTGAGGTTGCTTGAATGCCGGCTGGGCGAGGTTTATAAGGATTACCTGCCTGCCCTTGAACTGTGGGATTTCACTGAGGCGTTTCACCAGGGTATCTTCCGACATAACCCCCATTATAGCGGCGACAGAGCCACCAGTGATGCCTACAAGGAGTTTATCGGCGCCTCTTTTTTGCACGGGACTGGATTTGCCAAAAAAGCCATGGCCATTTCTGTTGGCCTTGAACACGTTTTGAAAACGCTCACCGGCTCCTTCATTCATCACATACCCATAGTAGGGGTGAAGTAAATAAAACGTCTCGGCAATGGATATACTCTTATTATCGGGTGCCGTGTGTATGGATTTGATTATGTATTGGCGCTCATTCTCAAGCCGCTCATAGGACATCCATGACCTGTAAATCATCCTGTACGTAACATATGAGGACAGCTCTACAAAGGCTGTCAGCACAAACACCAAGAATGCGTAAAGCAGCGTCTGCTTTAGTATTTTCGTTAATCGGGACATTATTTGTTAATTATAACCGCCGCGCGTTACCTCTGCCATACTCCGTAGTGTAATATAAAAACAGATGGGTTTGTCAAATTGGCCAGGAGGATGAGATTATTTTATCGCGGTACCGGGCGGCATTGGTGTTGCAGCGGGTGTGTTTGCCCCGTCGTCATAGTTATTAATGTCCAGTGTATAGCGCATGAGGTTATCCAGCATGAAATCCAGGTTGTTGTCTATCTTTTCAATCGGGACAACATGCGTGGGGCTCAAACCGCTTGTGGCCACTGTTTTCGCTATAGTATCCACTATGGAGGCAATAAAAATGTCATAACCTTCTTTATTAAAATGGCAGCACGCATCAAGGTAGACCGGAAATTTGACATGTTTAAAGATGAGCGTCAAATCGGTGAAATTAACACCAGCGTTTTGTAACCCTGCACCCCCGGCGCGCATATATGGATAGCCTCGCTCGACCTCTTTTTTATATGGGGACGCCGCGCTTACCGCCACCGCCGCCTCCTCCGCGGACATAGGCTTGCTGCCGGTATAATACTGATTCGGCTGAAGGAATTGAAAATACATACCCCCTTGGTTTGCTATCACGTTATTTAGCATAACGGAGTTTCTCTGCCAGTGCCTTACGATGTCTATATAGAGACTGCGTACGGTTATATGCTTATACTCTGGCCCAAGAAAAGCAGTCCTGCACTGAGTCGAGCGTATCTGGCGAATCTCCCTTACACCTGCGGCGGTTACTATGTTAGCCAGCATCGCCTCATATGACGCCACCTTTTGATTGTCTTTGGCATTGAGGACCCTCCAGAGCAGATTACCCGTAGCCGTGTGTGAAGGAAGCCATGCGGAAAACACCGTTGAGATGTGCCTTCTGTGCTCTTTAGCCTGCTCTATTTGCAACATTAAGAGTTCCTCTTTTTTTGACGACATGCGCTCCGCCAGCAGCCTCCAGTTCTGTGGGAAATGAAAGGGCACACCATGGCCGATGTTAGTGGCTGCCGGAAGGGCTATCTCGTTAAATCCATCTATGTTGATCAGAATGTCAAATTGGCCGCCATGTGCAATTATATCAGAGGCGGAAAACAGTTGCTGCGGTTGCTTGAATCCCCCCAGCGACAGGTCTATAAGCATTATCTGCCTGCCACGGAACTGTGGAATCGCACTCAGGAGTTTTACCAATACACCTTCATACGACATCGCCATAATCATGGCTACCGAGCCGCCGGTGATGCCAACCAATAGCTTATCGACGCTTCTTTTCTGAACTGGACTGTATTTGTTGTAAAATCCGTACGTGTCTCTGTCGCCTTTTGCCGCGTATTTTTTAAATAGCTCAGTGTCTCCTTCATTCATCACATAGCCATAGTAGGGGTGCAGCAAATATACAGTTTCTATAGCAGATGCGCTCTTATTATCGGCTGCTACACCAGTGGATACGTATTGCCGGCGCTCTTTGCGCAACTTGCCAAAGGACATCCATGACTTGTATATTGCTTTGTATGTTAGATAAGAGGACAGCTCGAAAAAGGCAATTACCGCAAACACCAGGAATGCATAGAGCAATGCTTGCTTTTGTATTTTCTTATATCGGGACATTAATATAACCGCCGCGCATAATCTCAAACATGCACAGTAGTGTAATATAAACGTATTGGTTTGTCAATTTGAGCCAGGGTTGCTCTGGTTTAAGATTCTATATGAAAATGGCCTACGCAAAAAATCAATTATATGCTATAATATTTCGTTATGACCGTTTTAGGGATCTCCGCATATTATCACGACTCGGCCGCAGCGCTATTAGTTGACGGCAGGATAGTCGCCGCGGCTCATGAGGAGCGCTTTACACGCAAAAAGCACGACTCGTCTTTTCCTCTGAAAGCGGTTGAGTTTTGTCTCAATTATGCAGGTCTTAGCCTTTCTAAAATTGACAACGTCATATACTACGACAAGCCCATTCTGAAGTTCGAACGTCTGCTTGAGACATACTATGCCTTCGCGCCAAAGGGCTTTAAGTCGTTTCTCTCGGCAATTCCCGTGTGGATTAAAGAGAAACTCTTTCTGAGAAAGTTAATCCATGACGAGCTGGCACAAATCGGTGGCTTCGATAAAGACAAACTTCTGTTCTCTGAACACCACTTATCGCACGCGGCAAGCGCATTTTTCCCATCGCCTTTCGAGGAGGCCGCCATATTGACCGTCGACGGCGTCGGTGAATGGGCAACCGCCTCAATCAGCCATGGCAAGGGCAACAACATTACGATGCTTAAAGAGATGAAATTTCCCCATTCACTGGGGCTTCTATACTCCGCCTTTACATATTATCTCGGCTTTAAGGTAAACTCCGGCGAATACAAACTCATGGGTCTGGCCCCATATGGCAGGCATGGTTCACAAGAAGTGAAAAACTACATGGACATTATCTATGGAAACATTATAGATGTCAAAGAGGATGGTTCCGTATGGCTCAACCAGGACTATTTCCGTTACGCAACTGCCCTCACCATGGTTGACGAGGCCTTGTGGCAAGGCCTGTTTGGCTTTCCGCGAAGAATGCCGGAGGCTGAACTTCAACAGTGCCACTGTGACCTGGCCCTGGCGATTCAGCAAATAACCGAAGACACGGTTATTAAAATGGGAAAGACGGCGAAAGGGCTTACCGGCTCAAAAAATCTTGCGATGGCCGGAGGCGTGGCGCTAAACTGCGTTGCAAACGCCAAACTCGCCCTTGCCGGTGTGTTCGACAATATCTGGGTTCAACCGGCAGCGGGAGATGCCGGCGGCGCGCTTGGGGCCGCCTACGCCGCATACTACATCTACGGCGAAAACCAGCGCTCCAAAAACGGCAATGTCAACGTTGCCGTTGACGACATGCAGGGGTCATACCTTGGCCCCGAGTTCAGCGACTTAGACATCGGCCAGACCGCCAGGAAATACAATGCCCCATATACTTACTACGACGACTTCGACGCCCTGGCCATAAAGACCGCAGGGCTCCTATCCGAGGGCAAGGTAATCGGCTGGTTTCAGGGAAAAATGGAGTGGGGCCCGCGCTCTCTTGGCAACAGAAGCATCATCGGCGATGCCCGCGACACGGAAATGCAGAAAAGGCTCAACCTGAAAATCAAATTCAGAGAGAGTTTCAGGCCCTTTGCCCCTTCCGTATTGTTTGAGGATATGCCCGAGTATTTTACGACAAAGACCCCGTCCCCATACATGCTCTTCGTGGCTGATGTGGTTGCCGCAAGGACAAATCCACGGCCTGATAATTATGAAAACCTCTCCATAAAAGAAAAACTCTACCATGTCCGGTCTGACCTGCCGGCTATTACGCACCTGGATTACTCGGCCAGGATTCAATCCGTCCATAAGGAGACCAACCCCAGATACTATAAACTTATCGGCAGGTTTAAAGAGAAAACCGGATATGGCGTAATCGTAAACACCAGCTTTAACGTCCGGGGCGAGCCTATAGTCTGCACTCCCGAAGACGCATACAGATGCTTTATGAGAACGGAGATGGACTACCTGGTGATGGGTAATTTTATTTTTGATAAAACTCGGCAGAACCCCTGGCACGAGGAAAGGGATTGGAAAGAGGAGTTTGGGCTGGATTGATGAAATCGACAATGATAAGAAACTGGATTCCTGCTTTCGCAGGAATGACAGACAAGGGCGGAATGATAAATTCAGGTGTTCTTTGTCCTGCCTTGCCTGTCATTCCCGCGAAAGCGGGAATCCAGTGGGATTAAACTGAGTTAACTGCATTGGCAATTTAAAGAATAGCGGGAGGTATTTTATTTAATGGGTATATTAAAGGAATTGTGGGATTTTCTAAGGGTCAGAAAAAAGTGGTGGCTTCTGCCAATGATCCTGGTGCTGCTCCTGATGGGACTGTTAATAGTGTTTGCCGGTGGGTCGGCGATAGCCCCGTTTGTTTATACGCTTTTTTAGATCGATGACGGCCAGGATAGACACTCAAAAGACGATAAACGTGCTGGTGCTTGCGGCGATGGCTGCCTTCATCCTGTTTGGAATGGGATGGCTGTTCTGGACGGCCTTTGTGCTCATGTTTCTAAATGTTTTTGTGGAGCCTTTGGCCAGGCCGATAGCTGCGGCATGGATGAAATTTGCCGAGATTGTGGGCATGGTAAACTCGAAAATCCTGTTAGCAATAGCCTTTTATTTTGTGCTGACGCCCCTGAGTTTCCTGTACCGGATATTTAACAAGGAGCTGGTCTTGCACTTCATGGCTAAAGACCGTGAGACGGTCTTTGAGGACGTAAAGGAATCGTACTCAAAACAGACTTTCCCTTGGCAGTGGTAAGCGCCTGTTAACCGGCCGGATTATTGGACTGCGGGGGGAGTTCCAGATTCAGAGTTGCCATGACTTTATCGTATTCTGCCGCGATCTTATCGACATGCCTTTCGATTAACTCCATTTCAGATTCCGTTACCGAGGTTGAGAGCTTCCTCAGGTCCAGCTCCAGTTTAAACGCCCGGTTCTTAAGCTGTACTGCGCCCATGTTTGCCGACATGCCCTTTATTAAGTGAGCCTGTTTCTTCAGCCCCTCGATGTCTTTAGCGTTGCTGAGGCCTTTTAGTGTTTTTATTTGTGCCGGGGCATCCATTACAAAGGTCTTCATCATATCGTTCAATATGTCTTCGTCGCCGTCCAAGCGTTCCAGCACTTCCTTTTTATCCAGGACAGGGAGTACCTTCGGTGGCCGTTTAGGGGCTTTTTTCTCAGGTGCAGCATCTCTGTTTGCCTCCGTTTCCTCTTTTGCCGTGTGCTTTTCTATGATTTCGTAGAGCAGCGAGGACTTTAATGGTTTCGTTATATAGTCCGTCATTCCTTTTTCTATGCACAACTCCATATCCCCTTTCATTGCGTGGGCGGTCATGGCGATTATCGGCAGGTCTGATTTAATCTTATCATCGACGGCACTCCTGATATATTTTGTGGCCTCAAAACCATCCATCTCCGGCATCTGCACGTCCATCAGAATGATGCCGTAGTCCTGCTTTCTCAATGCCTCAATGGCCTCTTTGCCGTTTGAGACTACATCCACGGTGTAACCCTTTTTCTCCAGGAGCCTGAGGGCTACCTTTTGATTTACCACATTGTCCTCCGCAAGCAGTATATGGACAGACTTCTTTAACTCGCTTAAGGTGTGGCGTGTTATCACTATGGGCTCGTCCCTGTCTGTTGCAAGAAACGTGAGTCTTATGGTTTCGGCCAGACTGTCCTCATCTACCGGCCTGACTACGTAGCCTTCTATGCCGAGGGCCTTGCAACGGGCAACGTCTCCTTTTAATCCTGCCGAGACTATGATTATGACCTTTATGTCTTGTGTTGCAGGGTCGGACTTTATTATCTCCGCTAACTCGAATCCATCCATGTCGTGAATTTGCAAGTCAATCAGGGTGGCATCATAGTCGCCGCTTTTGAGTTTTCTCAGCGCCTCACGCCCGCTTGGGGCGCTTCCAACTTTATGTCCCTTGTTCTCCAGCACCTTGATATATGAATTCAGCGACAAGATATTTCCGTCTACCACGAGTATGCTTATGTTTGAGGCATCCTTGGCAGTCTCAGCGCCGGACTTCCTGATACCGATAGCGCCGGCCTTAAATCTTGCCGTAAAGTGAAACGTCGTTCCCTCTCCCAGGACGCTCTCTACCCAGAGCCTGCCGCCCATCAGCTCAACTATCTTTTTCGAGATGGTCAATCCCAGACCCGTGCCGCCGTATTTTCGCGTCATCGAGTCGTCTACCTGTGAAAAGCTGTCAAATATCATGTCTATCTTGTCAGGTGGGATTCCTATGCCCGTGTCAGATATACTGAAGTGCAGGTAATGGGGCGCCTGGGTTATGAATCTTTCGCTGTCGTCTCTGCTTGCGGCGTATGGAGCGGGTTTGACGTCCACGCGTATTTGCCCTATGTGGGTAAATTTCACGGAGTTATTTATCAGATTCACTATCACCTGTCTTAGCCTGCCGGGGTCGCCCTTTACCTCAATCGGCACTTCTTCGGCTATTTCGGTGATTAATTTAAGGCCCTTGGTCTGTGCCTCATAGGCCAGGGGTTTTACGGTCGTATCTATAAGCCCTCTCAGGTCAAAGTTTAACGTCTCAAGTTCCATCTTGCCTGCTTCTATTTTCGAGAAGTCCAGGATGCTGTTTACCAGAGACAGCAAATGGGCAGACGATGTCTTAACAAGCTCAAGGTACTCCTGCTGCTCCGCGTTGAGATTCGTATCCAGGGCCAGCTCTGTCATGCCTATTATGCCGTTCATCGGGGTGCGAAGTTCATGGCTCATGTTGGCAAGGAATGTGCTTTTTGCCTGATTGGCCGCCTCCGCCGCCTCTTTTGCGTTTCTCAGGGCCTCCTCTGCCCTGACGCGCTCCGCTATTTCTAAGACCAGCTTGTCGTTGGACTCGGACAACTGCGCCGTGCGTGCCCCTACGAGTTCCTCAAGGTGGTTGCGGTAGGTTATCAACTCCTCTTCAGCGCGTTTTCTGTCGGTTATATCCGTTGAGATTCCGCAGATGGCATAAATGGTCGCGTCCTGGTTGTATAGAAGAAACTTAATCGACACGTACGTCCGAAGCGCGTCCAGCCCTTCGCTGTGCCTTATCGTCTCCTCAAGCTCCAGCGGCACACCGCTTTCGATTACCTTCATGTCGTTTTCGTGAAACGGGTCTTCGTCAAATATCTCATAGTCCGTCTTGTTTGTGACATCTTCTTTTGTCTTGTGAAATAACTCCTCGAAGTGCCGGTTCACCATTAAATACCGTCCCGTGGCGTCCTTCAGATATATCACCGCCTGCGCGTTGTCCATTATCGACTGCAATCGCCTCCAGCTCTCGTGAATCGCATCGTCTACGCGTTTTCTCTGGAGGGCGTTGATAAATATCTCGCCCCCTACCTTAAGCAGAGACAATACGTCGGGGGCATAGTCCATCCGCGCTATTGTGGAGTCAAAGCCAAGAAAACCATTGAGCTTGCCCTCACGGCTTATCGGTATGGCTATTAACGATATTACGCCGTCCGTCCTGATGAGTTCCCGCTCGGGGGCGGCCTCCTTCGGGATGTCGTCATCTGAGGTTATATATATGTTTTCAAAGGCGCTGAGTTTACCCATCCACCACGTAAGTGAATCCATGGGAAATCCCCTGAGAAGCTGCATCTTGGGGGCCACACCATCTACGCACCACTCATAGGTCTCCGCGGCCGTCTTCATGTCTTTTGACAATATCACCACATAGCCCCTGTCAACACCCAGGAAATTCCCTATCGAAGAAAGGGCATGGACTATCCAATCTCTTACCTCCTCAGATGGAATCGTTATAAAGGTCGACGATATGTTCGTTATCAGCTTTATCAGCTCTACCAGATACTGGAGCTTTTTTTCAGTCCGCCGCCTTTCCACTATCTCGGTGAGCATTCGCTGGTTTACTTCTACGACCTCTGCGGCCCCCTCCTCCGTCTTTCGCTTGTATTCGTTGAAACTGTCGTGGAGATGGTTAAATACTACAGAGAGATTGTTTATATTGTTAGTCACGTTTTCATCGAATTGCCGGTCAAATTGGCCTTCGGATATTTTTTTGGCCGTCAATATCAGTTCGTTTATTGGCATTGTTACTTTTCTGATTATTACAAACGACACTATGGCGCTAAACAATAATAACAAGATTATCATAAGCGCAAAGACCTTGCCCTCATGGAGAACTGCCGGCAGTACTATTACCATGGCAGCAATGGCCATGGCTGAAGGGACTATGCTCAGAAAATTAAGTTTCCATGATGCAGTCGATTGTCTTTTCATCGGGTTCACTTTTTAAACCTGCCTTTCTCTTTGATCTGATTTGTTCGTGATATGGCGTTTTTATCTCACAGGGGGACCCTGATGCCCTGTGTTACTGGCTTGACTTGCCAAGTACGGTTATAAATTCCTTTAATATGTCTGCGTCATATAAGTTAGCCTGGCTGTTCAGGTACGTAAGCGCGTCATATGGAGATATTGCCTTAAATCCCGGACGAGATGTCGTCAACGTATCGTATATGTTCGTAATGGAGATAATTCTGCCTGCCAAATGGAGTTTACCCCCTTTTAAGCCCATTGGATATCCTGTTCCCATGAGATTTTCATGGTGTTCCATTAGTGGAATCAATGTCTCTGGGGGAATGCCCTTGTAGAGTTTGACGATGTCATGCCCCTCGTATACATGTCCTTTGAGCAGGCCCAGCTCAAACTCCGTAAGGCGCTCGACCGGTTTATGCAGTACTTCAGGGGGTATTGTGCTCATCCCAATGTCATGCAAAAGGCTACCCAGGCCTATGGCAAACAACTCGCCCTCGGATTGTATCCCCATTGCGATGGCCGTTGCCACGCTGAATACGGAGACGTTCACCGAATGGGTATAGACGTAGTAGTCGTGCTTGTTTACCGTAAACAGATTGGTTATCAGGCCCTTTGTGTCTATTATTGAGGAGATGACGCTCTCTACCGTTCCCTTACACGCGTCCATCTTTTCTGGGTCTCCGGGGGTGTTAAACAGGTCCTGGACAAGTATCTTGGCGTTTTCCTTTATCATCATATTTTTACTGCTCATTGCGTTGGCGGCGCCTGAGTCCTTCATAACCATTTTAAGGTAATCTCTGTACTTATTTACGTCACAGCGCTCTATCATCAGTTCGCCGGGGGAATTCAGCAATTCTTTAGTTACAACAGGCTCACCCTTTTTATTTCTGTTAAGGATCAATGGGACGATGTCCATGCCGTTCTTGGTATACAGGCCAAAAACCACCACAGTTCCCTCTACCAGGCTTAGTTTGTCTATTTGGAGGAGGTCGTCTTTTACCTTGATATAATCCGAGAATGACTTATTTTGTGGGGGGGGATACTTAGTGGCGGGCTGCTCAGGGGCCTTTGCCTCATTTGCAACTGCTTCCGGTTCGGGGGCTTTCACTCCGGGGGCCACATCTTGCACCGGTTTCCTGACTGTTCTTTCTCCAGATAAAACATCAAGACCCTTTTCAGTATCTATAAAGATATGGGATACGCCGGATTCCTTTATTTTATCTAACTGGTCCTGAGATTTTATCTCGAAATGATGCCTCAGAAACGGCGTCTTAAACCATGACGTATCGAACCCATCGACATACATCCCTATACGCACCGCACCTATACTGATTTTCTTTCTCATCGCATTATCTGTATGATGGCAGATTATTCCTGATATTCAGCTCACACCTTTTCATCAGAATAATCTATAATAGTACATTGCACGGGCGTTGCCCGCACTGTTTAACAGTAAACGGTTATACTGTCGCGCTATGCGCGCACTTAACGATAGTCTCATCACGTAGTGTATGATAACATAATTTATCACAGATGTGTTAATGTTATAAAAAATTATACACCAGTAAAATTTTTCGGGGGTACATGTTTCGATGTTCAGGTTGACGCTGGCATCTGTAATGATTTTTCTTATGGTGGGCCTCTGTGCCGCTGCCACCGCGGATAAGACCACGCCTTCTGACGTCTATAACGAGCTGATAAAGGCCGCAAGGGATATAGAGCTGATAAAAAAGCACCTGACGCGGGGAAGGGCTGCCCCTGCACCAACCGCAAAATACATAAAAATCGACGTAAAACCACGGCATGTCTGGCAAAAGACGTATATTATTTTGTTGAAGATAAATTTACTGCGTAAACTGCACGGCCTTCCAACCAACTCTGTCTCATCGCTTGAGCCTGTTGTCGAGCTTGACCCCGTGCTGAACTATGAGCAGGCGCGCAGGATACAGACCGAGTTAGCCCTCCTGAAATTCAGGCTTGGAATCACTTCCGATGCGGCCCCACCCGCTGCAGACGGTGAAAAAAAGGCCACCGGCCCCGGCAGGAAGACCCCTTCAGATGTCTTTAACCTACTTCACAACATGAGTCTGCAGCTTGATTCATTGATAGGAGAAAACTCGGAGTTAAACCATTCTTTCGCACAGACGATGCGTATACTTGACGATATAAATTCAATAATACTGGCCCTCAATATTAAGGACGAAACTATCCCACCGGCCAAAAAACCGAGCGCCGTGGCCGCAGACTCCTTTGAGGCCGCCCTTAAGGTGCTCGACGAAATACACCGGCTGCAGCGGCAGACAGGTATCGGGATTGTCGATTTTCACAGTCTTGCCGAGGGGGAGATTACCGGTTCCGATGTCCTTACTATAACGTCTATGATCCTTGCCGAGCTTCAGACGTTAAAGGCCGCTGTCGGGCTCAAAGATGTCCTGACATCCAGTGCGAAGGTCTATACAAATAAGACCCAGGCCGAGATAAGCCAGATACTTGGCTGGGCATACCGCAGGCTCCAGAGGATAGATACCCTTAAGTGACGAAGAATTTCATAAGAATACTCGTTGAGAGCATATCCGATTTGGGGATAAAGCAGAAACTCGTCGGGGTTTTAGCTGTTGTCACGCTATTGTCCGTTTCGGTAATCGGTATTTATGGCTATCAGAACGCCTCTGACGCCTATATCGACAATGCCGTCATGCTAAATGCTCAAAAGGGCTATGAAAACGCGGGCAAAATCGAGAGTTTTCTGTTGGACGTACCCAATGACATTACGTTTCTCTCAAGGCTGTATGCCCTTGAGAAATACCTGCATTGGGAAGAAATCGGCGAAGACGAGAGAATGAAACTATGGCAAAAGGCCGCTGCTGACACTCTCCTTACTTTTCTGGAGTCAATGAATATATATTGCTACATAAGGGTAATCGGGGCCGACGGCATGGAAAAAATAAGGGTCGGCCATGAAGCAGGGAAACATATCGCGGCACTAAAAAAAGACCTTGAGGATGCCAGAGATAAACCATATTTTACAATTCCCATGTCGATGAAAAAAGATGAGGTCTACGTCTCGGATATCGAACTATTGGCTGAAAACGGCAAGACCGTCGAACCGCTCACCCCAATACTGTATTATGCCGTCCCGATTGTGGACATAAACAATGCAAAAAAAGGTGTCTTTGTCGTTGCGCTCTATGCAAACGAGATATCAACGCTAATAGACCAGGCCATCGAAAGAAGCGGTGTAAGCGCTAATAACGAATATCTCAAGACCAGTGTTGTGATGATAAACCCCGAAGGCTCTTATATCTATCACAAGGACAAGGAAAAGCTCTTCCGGGCTCACCAGAACCAGCACTCCTCACTAAAAAGTGACTACCCGGATCTGTTCAAATTGAGCCGTGAAAAAACCTACGACAATATAATTGCCCACGGGATGGTTGTCAATATGAGGCGGGTCTATCCGATGAAAAGTAATGCCGGCAGGTACTGGACACTGTTTACATTCATAGACAAGGACGGTGCCCTGAGCCGGTTGTGGAGATTCAAGGTTGTGTTTGCAGCTGTGCTGTGCCTTGTGTTATTTGCGATATTCATGGTGTCAAGGATGTTTTTTAGTACGCTTATCCCGCCCTTACATTTTGTAACCAGAAGGCTTCAATTCCTGGCAAGGGGTGACACCACACATGAACACATAGAGTACAAGCCAAACGACGAAATCGGCGATATGATAAACTCTGCTAACAGGCTCCTGCAGGCATTTAAGTCCACAATCGAACAGACCAACGCCGTGGCCTCCGGGGATTACTCCAAAGACGTAACACTACTCTCCAGACAGGACGCCCTCGGCATAGCCATTAACCATATGACCGGGACACTGAGAGAGATTACCGCAATTGCCTGGGGTGTCTCCGATGGGGAGCGCGTGCCGGGCATCACACTAAAGGGGGAAAACGACCGCCTCGGTGAGGCCATCAACCGCATGGCCTCGCGGTTGTCCGAGATAGCCGCCGCGGCCAATGCTATCTCAATGGGAGATTATAACAAGGCCATCGATGTAAAGAGCGAGCGGGATGTCATCGGAGCTGCCCTTAATAAAATGATGGCCTATTTCAAGGAAATCGTCAGACAGGCAGACGCCATCTCATCGGGTGATTACTCAATCGCCGTGGAGCCAAAAAGCGAAAAAGATGTCTTAGGCATTGCCCTTAAGAAGATGATGGAAAGCCTAAGAGAAAACAAGCTCTTTAACAAGGAGCAAACCTGGCTCAAGGACGGCCTTAACAAACTTTATGGAGCACTGAGGGGAAATCCCCCTATCTCTGAGCTTACACCTAGGGCGCTTAATTTTATAGCCCCTTACGCTGGAGCCGCCATGGGTGTGCTCTATGTCTGGGACGAAAACGTGCTACAGCTCTCCGCCTCATATGCCTGTATGGAAAATGAGGGGCTGTCCACGTTCAGGCTTGGCGAGGGTGTCATCGGGCAGGTGGGCCTTCAGAAATCCCCCATTCTTTTGAGAAACATACAGAGAAGCCAGACGCTTATCACAACCGGCACGCTGAGCGAACCGCCGCTAAACACATATACCTGCCCACTGCTCTACGAAGGCAATCTATTCGGGGTAGTGGAGCTTGCCTCCTTTGAGGAATTCAGTCCGCTTAAACAAAATTTTATCGACACATCATCCGGCATCATCGCAAACCACCTCTTCACATCGGCACAGTCTGAGCACATAAAGGAGCTGCTTGAGTCCTCTCAGCGTGCCTACGAAGAGCTTCAGGTGCAGTCCGAAGAACTTGAGCAGGCAAACACGCAAATGGAGGAGCAGCAGCAGATGCTAGAGTCCCAGGCCTCCGAACTCAGGCAAAATAACATGGCCCTGACAGAGGCGCAGATTGAACTTGCGAAAAAAGCCCGGCAGCTTGAGCAGGCTAATCAATACAAGTCCGAATTCCTCGCAAATGTCTCCCACGAGATACGCACACCTCTAAACTCCATCATCCTGCTCTCAAAAATCCTCCTGCAAAACAGGGATGGCAGCCTCACACCGGCAGATATGAAAAAAATCGAGGTGGTAGCCAGCGCCGGCAAAGACCTGCTGAGTCTCATAAACGACATCCTCGACCTGTCCAAGATCGAATCCGGTGTGGTGGAGTTAAACACAAGGGATATTGATTCGTCTTATCTCATAAGCGGCTTCAGGGCAATGTTTGAGGATATGGCAAGGGAAAAGGGCCTTAGTTTTGAGACGGCCGACAATCTCAGGGCCACATTCGTCTCAGACGAGGAGCGGCTCGCGCAGATTGTAAAGAATCTCCTCTCAAATGCCTTCAAGTTTACCACGGAGGGGTCTGTAAGGCTTGAGTTGTCACAAAGTGAAAACCCCGATAAACCTATAGAGATCTCCGTTACGGACACAGGCCCCGGCATACCACAAGACAAGCAGTCCATCATATTTGAGGCATTCAGACAGGCCGACGGCTCGATAAACAGGACATACGGCGGCACGGGGCTTGGGCTTTCGATAAGCCTTGAGCTGTCAAAGCTCCTTCAAGGGGAGCTGAAACTCAGGAGTAAGCAGGGTGAGGGCAGCACATTTTATCTCCAGTTGCCAGAGACATTACAGGAGCGCACTCAACCCAGCACCGAAAAACCAAAAGCAATACCACCTCCGGCATACCACACGTACCAGGGAAAGCGCCATATAGAGGACGACAGAGACGCCGTCACCTCAAACGGCACAGGGGCAATGCTCGTAATAGAAGACGATGAGACATTTTGCGCTATCCTCAGAGACGCGGTAAGAGATTCGGGGTTCATGGCGCTGACGGCCCTCTGCGCGGAGGAGGGCATAAGGCTTGCCGGTAAATTTGTACCAAAAGGAATACTCCTTGATTTAGGGCTTCCCGATATGAGCGGAGTTGACCTGTTAAAGGAACTCAAATCCAACCATCTGACACAACACATACCGGTACACGTAATATCGGGGCGGAGTAATGACTTAGGGGATATGGGCATAGTTGGTTTTTCGGCAAAACCTGTCAGCCACGAGGCTATAAAAGAGGCTGTTGCGGGCATAGCGGCCCTCTCAGGACAAAAAAACATCCTCATCGTAGAAGATGACGAAGACCAGTTGAGGACACTCGTGGAAGTCCTTGAGGACAGCGCAATAGCTGTCAAAGGGGCCGCCACGATGTCTCAGGCTATAAGGGAAATAGAAAAAGGCATATATGACACCGTCGTCGTCGACCTTAAGCTAAAAGAAGGCAGCGGGCACGAGCTATGTAAATACATAAAGGACAAGGGGCTTGCACTGCCGGTAATAATCTACACGGGCAGGGATTTGACCCCTGAAGAAAGCGCTGAACTCAGGCAATACGCCGACAGTATCGTTGCTAAAACAGCCAGCTCCTATATAAGGCTCAGGGAGGAGATTTCGCTCTTTATCCACCGTGTCTCTGCCAGAAAGGCACAACGGCCCATTATGTCAACAGGCGAGGGCGCGGCACTCTCAGGTAGAAAGATATTGATAGTAGATGACGACTCAAAGAATCTGTTTGTCTTGTCGGCGGCCATAGAGACCCAGGGGGCTGAGACACTTGTGGCCTTAAACGGCAAAAAGGCCCTTGATGTACTATCGGAAAATCCCGACACTGATATAATAATTATGGACATTATGATGCCCGCGATGGACGGGCTTGAGGCCATAAAGGCAATCAGAGCCACAGCGCACATCAGTTCCATACCGATAATCGCCATAACCGCCAGGGCCATGAAAGACGACAGGAAAAAATGTATCGACGCCGGTGCGGACGACTATATCTCAAAGCCGGTTGACTACGACATCCTGAAAAAACTCCTGGCCGCGTGGATTAATAAAAAACGATAATACGCTATGAACGTTATCTGCCAGAAAACAGAAAACCGCATGCAGGTTATGGTGCAAACCTCCCTCGGAGACCAAGGTGACAGGATGCTGTTTTTTTCCGCCACAAGCGGCAGCCACGATTATATCGAGATAACCTTCAGCGATGCCGATGTGCTGCCGCTGCCCGTAGTAGAACGCCTCTATGCCCTAATGGAAAAATATGGCCCTAATCTATCTATCATCACGTTTCGCAGGGTGCTGTGGAGCTATCTCAGCAAACTCAACATAAAAAACACATACACCGCGCCGCCCCAGGGCTATACAAAAGGCGTAAGGGCGCTTGCCATTGGCGGCTCCGCGGGAAGCACAGAGAAGATCATCGGGATAGTGAAACACCTTCCCCTAATGGACATAACCGTCTTCATAGTGCAGCACATCAGGGAAGATATCCCCACAGCAATGGATCAAATCCTCAAAAACTATACGTCCTACACAGTAAAACTGGCAAAGTCCGGTACGCAAATCGAGACAAAGACCATATACATAGCCCCTCCGGGCCTTCACACCATTGCCATTGGCGGGTATATCTATCTTACGGCAGATGAGAAGGTGAATTTCTCGCGTCCGTCTATTGATGTGATGTTTCGCAGCCTTTCGGAGAGTTACGAGGAGGAGCTGGTGGCGGTACTCCTTTGCGGCTACGGCAGAGACGGAAGCGGCTCCCTTGAGGGAATGATAAAAAAGGCGTCGACCATAATTATAGAAGACCCCGATGACTGCGAGGCAAAAGATATGCCCATCAACGCCCTCGCCACAAAGCACTACACGTTTAAATTATCCCTGAATGAGATAATAGATTACCTGAAGGCCGCGGCAGCCTCCGGCAGCAGCGCCTCGGATGAGGAGGTATCCGGATTTCTTGAGGCAATTTATACGAAATATGGATACGACTTCAGGGGCTATAACCTTGAGAGCATCAAGCGGCGGATACAGACATCAATGGCCAAGGAGCAAATGGCCTCTTTTTATGAATTCAGAGAAAAGGCCATCGAAAGCGCGGATATGTTTAAGCGGTTGTTTTTCGAGTTTTCCATTAACGTGACCACGTTTTTCAGAAATCCTCAGACGTTTAAATTCCTCAGAGAGAAAATCTTCCCATACCTTCAGTCCTACCACCACATAAAGATATGGTGTGCGGGTTCGGCAACCGGCGAAGAGCCATACTCACTGGGCATAATCCTTCATGAACTGGGAATGCTTGACAGGTGCCAGATATTCGCCACAGACTTTAATCCCATTGTCATAGAGCAGGCAAAAAACGGCCTTTTCAGTATCGAAAATCTGAAAATTAACGAGAAAAACTATAATGAGTCCGGCGGCACAAAGACCCTTCGCGCCTATATGGACTTCTACGGCAGCTTTATGAAGATACGGGACGAGATTCAAAAAAAGATACTGTTCTTTACACACAACCTGGCAACAGACGGGGTCTTTAATGAATTTCAGTTGATACTCTGCAGAAACGTCCTGATATACTTTGATGTTGGGTTGCAAGAGCGTGTTCTGAGGCTCTTCAGTGATTCTCTTGATATGAGCGGCTTTGTGGTATTAGGGGAGAGCGAGGGAATCAGCATTAACAAAGGGGAGAAATATTTTACCGTGTATGGCAAAGATTACAAAATTTACAGAAAAAATACAACCTTGCAGATAAGTTCCCAAAACGCTATAATAGCGATATAGATGGCGACACGCTACACACATAAGATACTCTGCGTCGATGACAACGACAACAACCTGTTCTCCCTTGAGGTGTTGCTTTCGGAGCTGGAGTGCTGCCATATCCATAAGACCAAGACCGGCAAGGCCGCCCTTGAGATACTGATAAACGAGGAGATAGATATTATATTGCTTGATGTGCAGATGCCCGAAATGGACGGCTTTGAGCTGGCGGAGTTGATAAGATCAAATAAGCGCACAAAGGACATACCGATAATATTCCTCACGGCGGTGTTCAGGTCGGATGACTTTATAAAAAAGGGATACCGCTCCGGCGCCGTAGACTATCTCACCAAGCCGATAGACGATAACCAGTTCCTCAATAAGATAAACCTCTACTTGAAACTCTTCGACAAGGAAAAAATGCTCAGAGAGCTGAACGAATCGTTAAATCAACGGGTCGAGGAGCAGTTGGCCAAAAACCGCCAGCAGGACTATATCCTGATGCAGCAGGCGCGTCTTGCTTCGATGGGAGAGATGATAGTCCAGATAGCCCACCACTGGAGGCAGCCCATAAACACGATTGGGCTGCTGATTCAGGACCTCCTTGACGCCTACGATTTCAAAGAGCTGACCAGAGAGTATATTGATGATAACGTCAACCGGTGTATGGAAATAATAGAAAAAATGTCCGACACGATAGACGAATTTCGGGGCTATTACAGAAAAGACTCCGGCAAGTCCGTATTCATGCTTAAAAGCGCTATAGACAAGGCCGTATCTTTCATTAAACCAATACTGTCGGCGCATCACATAGATATTGAGGTAAACGCCGTCGACGCCCGGCTGACGGGTTATCCAGTGGAGTTTGGAAGGGCCATATTGAGCCTTGCAGGTAACGCTAAGGACGCGCTGATGGACAACAATACGGAAGCCCCTTTTATCAGAATAGATGCGTTTGCGGAGAATAACAACATCGCCGTAGTTATAACGGACAACGGAGGCGGGGTTCCCCCGGAGATAGCCGGGCGCATATTCGAGCCATATTTCACTACAAAAGACGAAGGCAAGGGCACAGGACTTGGCCTTTATACCTCAAAAAACCTCATAGAAAAATGTATGGGCGGCACGCTGACATATACAAATACAGCCGATGGAGCGGCGTTTAAGATAACACTGCCGGCCGGGCAGGAAGGGCAGGACTGCGACCCGCTCTGAGAAATAATCTACTTAACTATAAAATATCCATCCATCAAACCATCTCAGCGCCGCCCTGACATATGCCTTGCTCACCGGGATGCCGGTTAATGCGGAATTCTATCCCCCGGAATCCTGCACTATGTGTCCAATCTGTGGGGGCTGCTGCGGATGAGAAGGGATTACTTAAGAAACGCTTTAAACATTGCGAACATAGCAAATAGCTGTCCGGCCCAGAAAAGGAACATCCACTTAAGCATTTCAGATTTAGCGCTTTCAAGGTCTGCCTTTGTAGCCAAGTCCTTACGAGAGGACGAATCCACCTCATTTATGACTTTAACAAGGTCTTCTGTAGCCTCATCGCCCAGTTTCTCACGTAATGACTTAGGTATCGCTATCACGCTCATACCATTATTATACGCCAAAGAAAAAATATTTTACAACCCACTGTCAGGACAAATGCACTATTGAAGGTTAAGAAATTTACCTTTCGGTGTTTCATTAACACAGATACCGTCCCAGGAGTTCAACCTTGTCCATCTCAACATTCAGAGCTTTTGTATATTTGCAGCCTTAACCCGTGTTTTACTGTGGCCTCACTAACCTTCCAGCCGTATTTGATCTTATCGTCCTCGTCAAGTTCGTTAAACACCTCCTTGGAGATGCACACGCCGCCAGGATCCGCAAGTTGCATGTAACGGATCGCAATGAATA
This sequence comes from Nitrospirae bacterium MYbin6, assembly GCA_002753305.1. Classification (GTDB taxonomy): domain Bacteria; phylum Nitrospirota; class Thermodesulfovibrionia; order Thermodesulfovibrionales; family Magnetobacteriaceae; genus Magnetominusculus. The sequence goes on along the minus strand of PEAC01000007.1, from coordinate 21,073 downwards.
ACATATCTCCGGATATATCGTTTGCATCAATAAAAGCCAGATCAGTATGAAGGCCGATACGTACGTGAAGTATATCATCAGAATTACTCATCGTCTCGTGGTATTCCTTGATCATACCTTGAATAGCAAAGGCTGCCTCTAAGGCATCCTTCACACCTGCCTTAAAGAAAGACAAAGTACTTTCACCCATCGTTTTAATGATATTACCTTTGTTCTTTTGTGCAGTTATTGAGATTATATTTATCATTTTTTTAGTGATTAACAAAGCCACATCGTGCCCGACTAATTCTGCATATTTATCTGAATCTATGATTTCGGTGGCCATGATGGTTACCTTTTGCTTGGAAGCCTTTCTCTGTGGAAGCAAATACGAGAGTTTGGCACTGATTAACTTTTTACGTTCTTCTATGAATTTCTCGAATTGGTCAATCTTCCATAAGTCTTTGTCCCGCGGTATAAGATGCAGATCAAGGTAGCTTTCATCCTTGTCGGCGAACCAGACTTCGGGTAGTGTATCTGACTTGCCGCCAGCACCGTTTTCAGACTTGGTCAACAACATGCAATTGGCCAACTGGTCGCGGTCAATTTTAGTGTACTTCATGATCTTACGATTGGTAAAGGGATTAACGGTCATAACCTTACGAAGAGCGCTCTGTGGGAAGATATGGTCAACCTGTGGCAAATTGTTATCATATGCTGGAGTATAGTTGAAGCTATACCACAGATTGAAGAGCAGATGGATCGAATCAGAGCCATAACCCATCTGCCATAAGCGGTCCTCTGTAAGTTCGAGGCTCCGACCTTTTGTTCGTATGACATCGAAAATATGTTCCACGTTGAAGTCTTTCTGTTCTTTGATCTTTTCGACACAGTCGTCGATGAGTTGGTCTGGAGTTCCGCTGAAAGCCCCGCTGATTAATGTGCGGAGCAAATAGGTTTCAATCCTTTTTGCTTTACCCCAGCTTTTCGCAAAGTGATAGCGGAAATATACTATACTGTCGAGTTCCTGGTATGAAATACCGTCGTTGGAATGAAAGCTCTTGAACACTATGCTGACGTGCCTGCTGATCTTGTGTCGTTCTTCATCGGTTAGTTCTAATCCTTTGGTCAAGCCCTCGGCTACGTTCAGCAGGTCATCGGGACTAAACACCAGATCTTTGAATTTGATCCATGGGAATATAGCCTCGTTGGCATTACGAAACTCGAATTTGAACTTGACATCATCCGGGGCGGCTACTTCACCGCTTAGTATGTTGAGAAAAAGCTCCTGTCCCTCATAGCTTCCGCGAAGACCAATAAAAAGGCTTTGAAGCCTTTGTTGACCGTCCAGTACCAGGCATTTCTTCTTGTCATTCTCTGGGACGTAGAAGTCGCTTACCCGAAGTCCGTTGTGGTAGTTTTCGATGAACTTCCTGTGACGCACTGTGGATTTTGTTTTCCACATAAGCAAGGTGCTGATAGGATATTCGCGCATTATTGAGTCGTAGAGGCGGCAAATCTGGTCCTTGCTCCAAATAAATGGCCGTTGAATGTTGGGCAACCAGAAACCTCCATCCTCCTCAGAGTTGTTCAGGAAACTGACGATCTTTCGCAAAGAGTGCTTCTGCATCTTCATTAATAATTTTTTGCCTCCATATTTTCGAGTGTAATTCTGAACAGCATCACAACAGCACCTGTTATTTGCTTTCTATATTTCACTTGCATAACCCCAAATGATATGTATTGTCTATAATCTGATCAACGCGAAACAAAGGTGAGGGGGACAATAAGGGGACACAATACTTAGTCCTGGTGACGGATTCTGTGTTAAGGAGGCACGGGAAGGTACAATAAATATTCTCGTGATTTATGAAAAAGCGGTAATTCTGTAATGCGGCTGCCATGAATTGCCAACCTCAACTATAAAATATCCAACTGTCAAACCACCTCAGCGCCGCCCTGATATATGCCTTGCTCACCACTCACCGGGATGCCGGATAGTATGGGGTAAAACGCTGTAAACAGTATGGCCGTCACTGAGACATACGCGTGTGTCAGCCATCTCAGGCCGTCTCTGCGCCCTTCAAGCCATTTTATACAGCAGGTTATACAATATATTACAAACGGCACAGAGGCGTAAAAGTGATATACAAACGTAAGACGCGGCACTGCTGTCCAGGGTAAATACTGCGCGCACAGGCCCGTCAGGACGATAAACAGACCGGCCCCGGACTTTCTCCAGAATAACACTGCCCCCTGCATCTCCCTCCTGTAATTACTCCCTCCATGAAACAGACTCACTTTCAACTTTTTCGTCAAGATACATCTTGATAAGTGATTGATAAGGAACATCTTTCTTGTTTGCAAGCATTTTTAACCGCGCGATAAGAATTTCCGGCAATCTGATAGATATGGACCTCGTCGTAGGTTTTAATTTTGGGAAATCAATTCTTTCAGCTTTCTCAAAATCAAAATAATCGGTTGCATCGTGGGTGTCCCAGAAATCTCTCTCCTCGTCTTCGGTTTTAAAGACCGGGATTTCTTTTAATTTCCTCTTCATATGTTTTCCTCTCCTTCTTGCTCATATCCCTTGCCGATATGATTCTTATCTTCTTGTTCCTGATTATGAACACAACAAACAGCAACCTGCCATTACTGGTTTTACCAAAGGCAGCATACCTGCTTTCCACCTTCGAATGAAGTGTATCCTCTCTAATGCTCAAGGGCTTATTGAAAAATACCTCTTCACATTCCTGCCTGTGAACATTGTGTTTTAATATATTCTTATCCATGTTCCCGGCATCCCATTCAAAACCCTCTACCTCATCAATAAAATCTGCCATGTATATAACTAGTATATACGCAGGAAGTGCCTTTGTCAAGGTAAGCCAGGGGTGAGACTACAAAACCAGGAACAGGACAATAATGGGACACCATACTTAATCCTGGTGACGGAATCTGTGTTCAGGAGACACCGGAAGGTACAATAAATATTCTCGTGATTTATGAAAAAGCGGTAGTTCCGTAGCGCGGTTGCTATGAATTACCTCGCTCAACTATAAAATATCCAGCTGTTAAACCATCTCAATGCCGCCCTGACATATGCCTTGCTCACCGGGATGCCGGTTAATATGGGATAAAACGCTATGAATAGTATGACCGTCACGGAGATATATGCGTAGGTCAACCATCTCAGGCCGTCCCTCCACTGTTCGAGCCATTTTATACAGAAGGTTATACAAAATATCATAAACGGCACGGAGGCGTAAAAATGATATATAAACGTAAGGCGCGGCACTGCAGTCCAGGGCAGGTACTGCGCGCACAGGCCCGTCAGGACGATAAACAGTCCGGCCCCGGTCTGTTTCCCTGATAAAACTGCCACTAACACCACCGCAACCGCCACTATCCCCACCCACCAGACGGCCGGATTTCCCATCGAGACAATACTCTGAACCTGCCCCTCCGGCGGAGAACCACTGTAAAGCCACAGAGGCCTTTTCATAATCGGCCACTCGTACCAGTTGGATGAAAACGGGTGCTCGGCGTTTAAGTTCTTATGATAATCGTACATGTCGGTTTGGCTTTGCCTGACGGTCTTTAAGAGTTCAGCCACGCCCTGGTATTTCACCGTGGGCATGTAGGACAGGGTATAAATCACGGCGGGAATAAGGATGAAAAATAGCGCCGCGTATTGTATGGCCTTAAGTGTGGCCGAGTGTAAGGCCTTGATGCTCAATTGAGGCGTTTGCTGTGCCGGTTGTTTCTTTTTGCCCTGGCGTTTTTTTTGGGGTACCTCAAGCTTGCCGAACTCTATGTATCTCTTTGCAATAGACGCGAAAAAAATCACCGCAAGCCCGCCCCCGGCATAGATGGAAATCCATTTCACTGCCACCCCTAATCCGAAAAACAACCCGCTGAGGCCTAAATATAAACGGGCGTCTTTGGTAAATACATCTATCTTGTTTGTGGCGGCCGCCTCCCAATATCTGTACATATAGTAGTACATCAGGATTATGAAAAACACCGCGTACGTATCAACTGTGGCCATTCGCCCCTGGGCAAACCGCATAAAGTCAAATGTCATCAGCAGCGATGCTATCAGGGCGTATCGGCGCTGCCCGAAAAGCCTGAACCCAAACACATAGATAAGCCCAGGGATAAACGCGGCAAATAACGCCCCTGTTACCCTCCATCCGAATGGGTTCATTCCGAATGCGATAATCCCCGCTTCGATAAAGACCTTGCCAAGGGGCGGATGTGTCGTTTCATATACCGGCAGCCCGTGAAGATACTCATAGGCCGTGCGCGCGTGGTAGACTTCGTCGAAATATGTGCCGTTTGTGTATGAAGGCGCCAAAGGGACGGTATCCTGTTCGTCCACCAGGTGTTCGACAGGGGATTGGTTCGAAAGGGCAGCGCTTGCAATCGGCTCAAAAGGCATTGCCGATTTTATTGGCAGCGGGGTCTTGGCGTTCTTCTCAAAAAAGCCTATCTCGTTGAGCATCGCCCCAGGCACATTGGCCGTCAACATGACATAACGGCCCTTAAGATTCGTGTCCTGGCACTGCCATTGAAATACGGCCTTTTGTTTGAGCGTCTCTGTCTGCTGCCAGACCGTAAAATCCAGAGAATAACGCATCTCAAATATCCCTTCCCCTATGCCGTTGAAGATACAGACCCTGCCGATTTGCCTTTCCGCGCCAAAGTCTATATAGACGCTTTTGCCCTTATCGGAGGCTGTCCAAAATGTCTCCGGCGTACTTGACGACCCAAGGCCGTAGTACATGATGGCTAGGTTGAAAATAGTAAATATCGCTATGGCGGTGAAGTCCTTTCTGGCAAGCCTCAGAGAGGGCGGAATTGGTATTGGGGCATCAAGCGCGGCTGGTGAGTTCTCACGCGGCTTTGGCTCTCTTACGAAGAGGTCAGCGCCCAGTTTTATGATATAGATAAGCGCCCCGACATGTGCCAACGAGACAATCTGAAGCACGCCGCCATACGGGTCAAGGTGGTATTGTTCCCTTATGCCGAAGTGAAGCACATAGGCCTCGTTAATAAAAAACGTTGTGCTGATAAACGCGTAAAGATACAAGAGCCGTTTGTCCCTTATCGCGGCATATGCGGCAAGCAGGAGCGCAAGCACGGGAAACAGATAGCGCTCGTGCATCTTCACCGACGTGACGAATACCGAGGTTATCAAAATCGCGGCGATAAAGTAATATATCCCCTCCTGCCCGCGTTTCTTATAAAATAAATACGTACACCAGGCGACAGCCAGGACTATGAACATATAGCCCCATAGCTCATAGGTTATCCCAAGAATCCTGTCCGTAACCGGTGCGAAATTAGCGCCCCACAAGGCAAAGAGATTAAACGCATTCAGCGTGGCATATGGGTACGAGGTGAGTGTCTCAAGGTAGTGGCTGAAAATCCAAAACACATCTTTGTTAATCGAAAAAGGCGCTACTGCCGCGATAAACACACAGGCGGCCGCACCGGCAGCGATGCCCATTTGCTTTAGAGATACACGGCTCAAAGCGAAAATCAGGACAGGCGTAAAGATCAGCCCCTGTGGTTTGATTAACACCGAGAGCGCAAACACCACCGCCCCCGCTGTAATTCGCCCCGTAGAGATCAACAGGATAAACACCAGGATAAACAGGCTGAATACCGAGTCCACCTGCCCCCACACGGCAGAATTCACAATTACTGCCGGGTTAAAGGCATAGGCCAGGGCAAGTACAGCGGCTGCCATAACGGGGAAATGCCTTCGTGACATTAAAAACACGATATGAGCCGCCGCAATGTCCGTTATAATTGACGGGAGCTTTACGAGGTATAAAAACGATTTCGAGGCGTCAGAAAGCGAAAGCGCGCTTTTTATCTTCCCTATCAGGTAGAAGACATACACATAGCCCGGCGGATAGTCGGCAAACACCTCCCCAGAATAAAACCTGGACAGCCCCACAGTGCCCGAATGCACTGCCCATGCCTTAAACGTGCCAATGTCTATCGGATGCCCTTCTATTGACACGGCAAGTACGGAGCGAAGCGCAAAGGCCGCCATGAGGGCCGCTATATAAATAATCATGCTTGCAGTGCGGTTCATTATGGGCGGGGTGGACTGGGCGCCATCGTATTTTAATACGTCTTGAAATTTGAAAATACTATCGGCCATGTCGCTATAATTATAAACAATATTATTAACGCAATGGAAATCTTTGTCCATCTCCTCTGGGCATTGTGAATTTCAGTCCGCAGCGAATCGATTTTCTTAAATGGTTCTACCGCCGATGCGGCAAGGCTGAAAAGTACACCGCCAAAGAGGGAGGCGTACAGTGGATACCCTATAAAATTATACCGTTTTTGCAGCATGTCGAAAGGGCAATGGTGCACCGGGGTCTCATAATAGTAAATGGATACGAAAGATATAATGGATGCGATGGAGATAATAAAAAATATGAATGACCAGACGCCGGAGATGTACCTTAAAGGCGAGACACCTTTCCACCGGGCCAAGATCCACAGCAGGGCAATCTCAACAGCCCCCGCGGCGTAAAAGACATACATTGCCGGTCCCACAGGAAGCGACGACAGCGTGGACGATACCGTAATCCCCTCATCGCTAAAGAGCGAACTGCAGCACGCGGTAATCACATTTGCGCGCAGTCCAAGGAAATAGTCCAGCTGCCAGTATGCCTCAAGCGCGATAACAGGGGCCAACACGACCAGATATTTATACTTGAGCCTGACAAGTGGGTAGTCCTCGCCCATTTCATCGACATGGTTAATGGCAAGCCACAGTGAGCACAGGAAAAAAATCACAATCTTTGCAAGCAACACGTACCATCCTATGGTATTAGCGTTTAGCGACCCCGTCGTACACATCGCCCCGACGAAGAGTTTATGAATATCATCGGCCGTATAAACGAACAGGAACAGGGACAGGATCTGAAACCCCATTACGTATTTCATGATTGTTGATACGAGATATGTCTGCCGCTCAAGCGCTAGTTGCCCAGCAGTACTTGTTGTAATGTCCCATCCGCGGATTATTCTTATTCCAAGGAAAACGGAAAAGAATACCATTATGAGGACAATCAGCGAACCAGCTACGAGGGCAAGGATGCCGGGTTGAAATATCACTGCGCGCAACCCCCTTTAACCGCCGTAACCGCGCCGTCGCGCATCTCAATTATGTTATCAATGTAGGGTTTATCGTATATCAATGGATCGTGAGTGGCTATGACGATGGTCTTTCCATCTTTATTTAAAGCCATTATGATGTGTAGAAAGTCCTCGGAGAGTTTTGTGTCAAGATGCGCGGTGGGTTCATCGGCAAGGATTATGGCTGGTTCATTTATCAAGGCTCGCGCAATTGCCACGCGCTGCTGCTGGCCGCCTGAGAGGTGTTGAATTTTGACACCGCGTTTGTCTGTCAGCTCCAGTTTAGCCAGAATGCCCTCCAAGCGCTGTGTCATCGGCCCTGTCTGTATTTCTGTAGGGTAGAGGGGAAGCATGACGTTTTCCCCTACGGTCAGACCCCTGATGAGGTTGAACTGCTGGAAGATAAAGCCAAAGGTCTTTCGCCGGACGGCGGTGAGAAAACGCTCCGGGAGTTTTGCAACGTCCTTGCCTTCAACAACAATCTTCCCCTCCGTGGGCCTTGACATGCAACCGATAAGCCCCAGGAGGGTTGTCTTCCCTGAGCCGCTAGGGCCTTTTAACACCGTGATTCCCCCTCGTGCAATCTCAATGGACACACCTGTTACGGCCCTTACCTCATCGGCAAGGCCCATGTTAAACACCTTCGATACCTCAGCGGTTGTGATAACGGCGTCCATCTTATCCCCTCATTACGGAGTCAGGGTCTGAGATTGCGGCCTTCCAGGAAGGCACAACGGAGGCGGCCACGTAAGGAACCACTGTGAGGAAAAACAGGACGAATATCTGATAAATATCGATATAGGGCATTGGCTCAAACTTTGGAAATAACACCGACCAGCCCTTTAAGACTGGAGTAAGCACTGCGGCATTAAAATAAAACACATGCACATATGCCAGGATTAATCCGGTAAAAAACGAACTAAGCGCAACGGCGGCGCCTTCCCAGAACTTCAGCGCAAGCACATCCGAGGTCTCCCAGCCGATGGCCTTGAGAATTCCTATCTCCTGCCGCTCATCGGCGCTTATCCCCGAGGCCTTATCCCAGACGAATATCATGAAGGCCGCGATAGCCCCGAAAAACATTGTCAGCACAATCCCGGCGCGCCAGTTAAATATATTATCGTATGTGCGGATAAGCTCACTCCTGAGTATTGGCCTTGAGTCCGGGTACGCGCGCCGGATTTTCCTTGCAACGGTAGTCACCTCGGAGGGGTTGTTTACCTCTATGGTGATGTCAGTTGCCTTATTGGAGGGCATATTGAAAAACCTTATAAGGTTGTCCTTTGTCAGGACGACTAGATCGTTTGTCAGAATGGTGGAGTTTGTGGTGAAGATACCGGTAATTTTCAGGTTAACGTTTTGTTCGGTGCCGAGGGTCAGGAAGAAATCTTCGTTGAGGGCGGCCTGCCTGATGGCAGCCACGCCTTTTCCGATGGCGCATTCACCGTCAGACTCAGGCATACGTCCTTCGATGAGTTTTACGTCGCGCATATTTTCATCCGCTGCCATAAGGGTGTAGGTTGCGCTGGTCAGTGAGTCATAGTAGTATCCCCAGTATCTGGGCGTTATATTCCCGACGCCGGGGATTGCGGAAATGGTCTTGATGTACTCAATGGGGATGAGCTCGTGCCTGCCGCCTGACATATTCTGAAGGACTATCTCAGGGGAGTTGTCAAGCAATTTGAGAGTTTCGGTCTTATATGCGTGCGTAAGAAATAATATCGAACTCAGTATGGCAATTAAAATGCTGAAGATGGCCGCCACGGAGAAGTTCTTAAATTTTCTTCTAAGCAAAGTGGATAGTGCGTATTCAAGGATTCGGTTATGTCCTTTCATAAGGGTTTTAGCCTTGGAGGTACAATAGAGCCAGCTGGAAAGTGGTCAGGCGATGATGGGAAATCCTGAAACGCGGTGAATATGTCTGCCTGAGAGGGATGGCGGGTATATCTGGCCTCCGTCCAAAATGCGACATCGGTTAATTTCATAGCGCGCACCATGGAGCGCTTTAAAGACATTTCCCGCTCTCTGGATGAGACCTCACTGGTCGCGCTCAGATAGAACACAATAAGTACAGCCGCCTCTATAGCAATAAACCAGGCGAATAGCTTGCTCCTGGCCATATATCTCAGTGGTGATGGTCTGAATGGGACTTGTCCATATCGTTTGAGTGAAAGTCCGCGGCCTTAATTTCGTCAAACTTAAGGGCCTTTGCCCCCTTGTGGTCGACCATGAAATTTTTTACCTTGTCCTGGCTCACGGGGACGAATTCCTTACCCATAGGGCCCATGACATCGCTTCCAATAACAAAAACCGCGTCTTGTGCCTTCACTGTCTTTGCCGAGTAGTAATCGGTAACGTATATATCTGAGACATCTGCCAGTGTCTTTTTAGGTGCGTGCTTAGGGATGTCGAAGTAGAACTTGAACATGTCCTTTGGGCCGTCAAAGAACACGGCCGTGCCGTCTTTAAAGATAATCTGAGACAGCCATTTCGAGTGAGGAGCAACGAGCATACCACAGACGGCACACTTGTCGCTTTGCGACGGTTTTTGAGGCTCGGCGGCATATGCGGCCACGGATATGGCCAAAAGCAACAGGGCAACAATCAAAGATCTTCTAAACACTAAAACCTCCTGCACGACGCTGAAATATAACCTTTTAATAAAGGATTCGGTTCACACACCTATTATAATAAATCCGAGCGATATAAATAAACACGTTCCAGGTTTCGGTTCCGAACGGCACGTACAGTGGTGGAGAGGCGGCAGGTGAACTAATCACCTGCCGCCTAACTCAATTCACATACCGTAAATTTCCTTTACTTCGTCCATAATGCCGGTTGTTATCATTTTAACGCCCTTTTCTGAGGCGTATTTTTCTATACCTTTTTTTGCCATGTCTCTTACGAATTCGGGGATTTTTGATAACCTCTCCAGCGCATCTTTTTCCCACTTAATCTGCGTATCGGCACCGAGCGCGTCTTTTACAAAGGTGGTAGGGTCTTTAGGTATGTAGCCCATCTCCAGATGCAGCCCAAGATCCCTGATAACCTTGGACTCCATCTCGTTTGCCGCCAATCCAAAACCATTACCACACTCGGGGCACGAAAACGAGATATTCGCAAGGTCATCCCCAGATTTCCTGATTGCCATCTCTTTATTACATTTCAGACACGTAAATTTCATCTATTGCCTCCATAAATCTATCAATTCGCTCAGGTAATATAACAAAACAGGCTGAAATATGGAATGCCTTTTATTTGCCTCCCGCGCGCGTGTTGATAATATGGTTAATTCGATTCTATAATACAACAACATGGAGCACCATTATGAATAACAGATACACAACAGCCGCCACGCGTTTTATCACTATCCTGGTGTTGGCGCTGCTGATCTCTACACACGGCATTGCAGATAACTCCGGCGGCATCTATACCCTCTCCATAGCCCATATCAATGACACCCATGGGCATCTTGAGCCGAGTAACGTCCCTCTTAAGTATAATTCACACCCATTCGTTGCCCGCGCCGGGGGATTCCCGTGGCTTGCGGCGGCCATTGCGGACGTGAGAGAGACATGTCCGAACCTCTTGTTGCTTCACGCCGGGGATGTCTTTACGGGCACTGTGTTTTTCTCGAAATACCACGGGCTTGCAGATCTGGATTTCTTCAACGCGATGCGGTTCGACGCCATGGCCCCCGGCAATCACGAATTCGACAAGGGGCCTTCCGTACTTGCCGAATTTATCAAAAAGGCATCGTTTCCCATTGTATCTGCAAACATTGAGCCCTCAAACGACTCACCGCTATTTGGCCTGATTAAACCCTATACCGTAATTGAAACCGGCGGCCGTAAGATCGGCATAGTTGGTGTTACCACAGCAGATACCCCACTTATATCGAAACCTGGAGATTCAGTGAGATTCAACGACATTGAAAAGTCCGCCCAGGCCGCCATCTCGGCCCTCACAGCACAGGGCATAAACATCATAGTCTTGCTTTCACATGTGGGCTACGAAAAAGACCTCGCCCTTGCCAGTACCATATCTGGCGTTGACGTAATCGTAGGCGGGCACTCCCATACGCTCTTAGGGGATGACAAACTCAGACAAACCGGCCTTCGCCCGGTTGGACCATATCCAACGGAGGTACGGGGCAGGGACAACTCCACTGTCCTGGTCGTTACTGCATGGGAATTTGGCAAGGTACTTGGACTTATAGACATTGATTTCAACCCGAACGGCAATATTGCCGCCTATCGCACAAACTCAGCGATTATACTCTCCGATGACCTGAAAAATGTACCAGACTTTCGTGAGGCGCTTTCAGACGGACAGATTGCTACAAACCCACGTTTTCAAATAGTCAAAGAAGACCAGGCTGCCATGCAAAAACTCGACTCCTATGCCGCCCCGATAAAAAACTACACGCGTGAGCCTATCGCCTATGCCGAGCAAACCCTTAAGCGCGCAAACAACACAGGTACAGGCCCAATCATTACCGATAGTATGCTCCAAAAGACCGCCGGCCTCAACACCTCCATCTCCATTATGAACTCCGGCGGTGTACGCATAGACCTCATAAAGGGCAACGTTACAATTTCTGACGCATACTCCCTTATGCCATTTAACAATAATATATATGTCCTGCAACTCAAAGGCAGCCAGATAAAAGACGCCATAGAGTCAACCATAGAGTTTCAGATAAAACGCATGAAAAGGCCCCCGTTTCTATATATATCCGGCCTTCGATTCACACTGAATATGTCTAAGGAAAAGGGGCAGCGCCTCAGCAGCATGGAAGTAAAGGCACGCGATACACAGGCCTATGGGCCAATTAACCTGGACGCCTCATATAAAATAGCCCTAAGTGAATACGTTGCAAAGGGCGGTGATGGGTTTATGGTTTCCCATGGGAATGAAACGATCTCTCCAATGAAGGCGGCAAGTTTCACACTCGACACCGGATTTATTGACTCCGATGTCTTTATTGAATATATTAAATCAATGAAAACACTGAAAAATCCTACACAACAGAGGATTCGCGTAATCCAATGACACAATGCTGCCACCAGACCGGTGGTAAATCCAAAAAGACTGTAGCCGCGTGCTATGTGGCAATTATTGTTTTCGCCGCATTTATGCTCTTGTACAATCTACAGGAGCGCCTCTATTGGGGAGACGAAGCGGAGACCGCGCTCCTTGCCGTCAATATAACAAAATTCGGGCTGCCAAAGAGTCATGACGGCAAAAATGCTGTAGCCATCTTAGGGGTAAACGTGGAATCGAGAAATCTGGTTTGGACATGGCGTCCGTGGTTGGATTTATACACCGCGGCGGCCTCTTTTACGGTTTTCGGAAAGACGACGGCGGCAGGGAGGCTGCCCTTTGCGCTAATTGGATTGGCGTCGGTTGTTTTTATTGCCTGGTTGGCCAACCGTATTTACAGTAACCACTCAACAGCCTTGTTGGCAGCGCTTTTTATTGCAACAAACCAGGCATTTGTTCTTCACGCAAGGCAGTGCCGCTACTATTCGATTGTGATTTTTGCAGAGATTTTGCTTATCTTTGGCCTATTACTTCTTATAAATGGAAAACTCCGGCAGGGGGTGGTTTACACGGCTGTTTCGCTTGTCTTACAGTTTTACAGCAACTATATTATTGTCCTTGGCAGCGTACTATCGTTAGGCATATTTGCCGTTATTGCGCGAAAGCAGCATGAGAATATTATACGCCCTTTGCTGATTTCTTTTTCCATATTTTTCATCTCCACCTTGCCGTGGCTCATCTACGCGCGCCCGTGGGGCCAGGTGGGGCGGCTTGCCAAAGAAGACACCGTAGAGAAACTTTTCAATTACTTAAGAGAAATAAATTTTCATATATTTCCATTTGTCCTGGCCCTTATCCCCGTTGGATATTATCTTTACCGGTGGATAACCGGCCCAAAGTCCATCCCCAACGCCACAGCACAACCAGTGGATACAAGATTAATCAACCTGTTCCTGTTGATTTACATCCCTTGCCACCTGCCTGCCATCCTTATCAGCCCCGGCATTTATTTGCGCTATATTATAGTAACCATACCGGTGTTTTGTCTGTTACAGGCCTATATTATAGTTATGTACGCAAAGCCACCCATTCTGCGGTACACCTTAGTCGCGGTTTTGTGTTTAACGAACTATCTCTCATACTATCCGGCCTATTTCTTCAGAGGGTTTCACCAGCCGGAGATGCCCTTGATTACGTTAGTTCGCGAAATATCTTCAGAATATTCCGATGCCTTGAATGACACAGTGGCCTTTCTGAAAAAAGAGGGCCTGCCCGATGAATCAATTTTGGTAAAAGACCCTGAATTCCCACTGATTTTTTATACCGGCATGGAGGTAATCAACTATAGGCATCATGCGGAGGCACTTCAAGGTAAACTCCCTGACTGGATTTTCCCTATCAGCATAAGCAGTGTACTCAACAACACCCAGCTTACAATCCCTGATGAGCTAATGCCGCTATATGAACCTGTAACCGTCTCAATCCGCAACACAAGAAGGGGGGCCAGTATGCCGGAGCCGGACAAACACGAACCATTTTCCCCAACAGACAAGACAGACCTTGTTGTTTATAAGAAAAAGAGCAAGCTGATACGCTCACTGCCTCAGAGCCAAATACCCTATTAACAAGTTTAACCTTGCTGTGATATAATAGCCCTGATGATATGGCTGTTATAAGAGAAAAGATCTTCTGCGCCAAGCGGCAGTGCTATAAATATATTGAGGTCTGTAAACGATGCAGATATGCGTTAAAATGCACCGTGTATGCCGAATACGTCCAACCGGCACTGTTTAAATCATCGCTGTTTAAATCATCAAGAGGTGCCTGATACATAAATGAGCGGCAAGTTATTAAAGGTAGATTTACATGTCCACACACGTCCCTATTCGCCATGCAGCACAATCTCCCCCCACGAGGCAATCAAGGCTGCCATAGAGGCAGAGATAGATGTCCTTGTCTTTACCGACCATGACACGATTTGGCCGGGGCGTGAGATTGAGGAATTGCAAAAATGGGCAGGCCCCGCGCTTCGCCTCTTATCAGGCATTGAGGTCTCATGCCTTGGCGGCCATTTCCTTGTATACGGGTTAGAGTCATTAAAAGGCCTGCATTATAACATGACCGCTGCTGAGCTTATCAGTATAGTGCGAAGACACTCGGCCGCCGTTGTCGTTGCCCACCCGTTTCGCTTCAGCATGGAAGATGGAAACGCCTGCTACAATCTTGATATCGACGGCGTAGAGGTTGACAGCTCAAACACTACCCCATCAAACAGGGCACTTGCCGGGAAACTCGCGGAAAAACGAAACCTCCCGCGCATCTACGCCAGCGACGCACATTCACGGCGCGACGTAGGCAGATACCACACCCTGCTGCCACAGCCTATTAATACAATATCAGACCTCGTCCATAGCATACGGCAGGGAATACGAAACTTAAGGCAGGACTAAGGTGTTTGCCCCGTTATGTCGGCCATGTGCCTTACTATTCGCCCATCGACCATGTAGATAATCACCTCGGCTATGTTTGTTGCGTGGTCGCCGATACGCTCTATGTTTCTCGATATATAGATTAACTGGCTGGCCTGCACAATATTCTCCGGCTCTTTTGCCATTACCAGCATCAGTTCGTTGACGATAGAGGAGTTTATCTCGTCCACTTCGTCATCGCGTTCGATGACATCTTTGGCCAGGCCCTTGTCTTCGTTAACAAACGAATCTATGGCGTCTTTGACCATGCGCTGGACAATCTCTCGCATCCTGGCGATGTCCGAATATGCCTTCATGGGATGCGCCTCGGAGAGTTTCAGGGCGCGCTCGGCAATGTTAACGGCATGGTCTGCGATACGCTCAAGGTCTGAGGTTATCTTCATCCCCGTAGTGATAAAGCGCAGGTCCCTTCCTACGGGCTGCCTCCTTGCTATAAGCCTTATGCACTCTTCGTCGATTTGCACGTCGAAGGCGTTTATTGTGAGGTCTGCCGCTATTACCCCTTTGGCTATGATTGGCTCCTGAGTGACCAGCGCCCTGACGCAGTCCCTTATGGAGGCCTCTACCAAAGAGGCCATCTTTAAGATCATCTCCTTCAGATGTTTTAGTTCGTCCGGTCTTATTGCCATTAGCCAAACCTTCCCGATATGTAATCCTCTGTCAGTTTATTGGACGGATTTGTAAATATCTTGTCCGTGCCGTCAAATTCTATAAGCTCGCCAAGCATCATAAAGCCTGTGAAATCGCTCATCCTCGCGGCCTGCTGCATGTTGTGAGTGACAACTAGTATGGTGACAGTATCCTTTATTTCCACGGCAAGCTCTTCTATCTTTGATGTGGATATGGGGTCAAGCGCTGAGGTAGGCTCATCGAAAAGCAGCACCTCGGGGTTTACGGCAAGCGCGCGTGCAATGACAAGGCGCTGCTGCTGCCCACCGGAGAGCGTATAGGCGCTTTCGTTTAATTTGTGTTTTACTTCATCCCATAAGGCAGCCTGCCTGATGGCGGACTCTACGTGGTCACTCAGTTCAGTCCTGTTTTTTATACCCCTTAGCCTGAGGCCATAGGCAATGTTATCAAATATCGACATGGGAAATGGCGTAGGCTTTTGAAATACCATCCCTATGCGGCTTCGCAAATCTATGACGTCTATGTCTTCGGCGAGGATGTTAACATTGTTGAAGGAAATCTCTCCCTCGTAGCGGCTTCCCGGATACAGGTCGTGCATCCTGTTAAAACACCTCAGAAGGGTAGTCTTGCCGCAGCCGGAAGGCCCGATAAGAGCCGTTACGGCATTTTTATGAATCGGCACGTTAATGTTTTTCAACGCGTGCACATTGCCGGCGTAGTAAAAGTTCAGGCCTTTTACCTCCAGCTCAACCTCATTTAATACCGTATTCATTCTGTCACCGCCGTCACCGCCGTCACCATTAGTTATTTTCCAACGATAATCTTAATCATAGTCCCTGAGCCTTCCTCGCTTTCGATTTTCATCTCCCAGTCGTGGGCCTTGACGATGTGCTTGACGATGGCAAGTCCTAGCCCAGTGCCGCCAAGCTCTCTGGAGCGCGACGGGTCAACCCTGTAAAATCTCTCCCCAAGCCTCGAGACGCAGCGCTTGGGGATGCCGGAGCCTGTGTCTCTGACGTAGAAAAAACACCGCCGCCCATCGCTGCCAAAACCAAGCTCTATGCCGCCACTCTGTGTGAACTTTATGGCGTTGTCTATTATGTTAAGCAGCACCTGGATTACCCTGTCGCGGTCTGCGTTGAGGGTGATGCGCCCGTTGAGGGACTTGCTGCATTTTGAGTCCAGGGATTTCCTCAGGTAAAGCCCCTTGGCCTCGGCACTGCCCCTGAGGGTCTCTATTACGGTGTCAAACACGTCGGAGAAGTCCGTCTCGGTCTTGCGTAATTTCACAACGCCAAGCTCAATTTTCGAGATTGTCATCAAATCATCGACGAGCCTGTTAAGGCGTTCACTGTGAAACACAATGGTCTTCAGGAATTTAATGCTGTTTTCCCTGTCCTCAATTGCCCCTTCTATAAGTGTCTCGGCAAAGCCTTTGATTGCCGTTACCGGGGTCTTTATTTCGTGAGAGACATTGGCTACGAAGTCTTTTCTCATCGTCTCAAGTTTCTTTAGCTCTGTGATGTCGTGAAATAAGATTACAACACCGGAAAGGTCGTTCTTTTTATAAAATGGATACATGCGCACCTGCATGTATTTCTCAATGGGATACTCAAGGAATATATCCCCCAATTCGGTCTTATCGTATTTCTTTACGTTATCAAGCATTGTAATGAGGTCGGAACTTCTGATTATCTCAATGAGAGGCTTGTTCTTAATAGGCCCCTTGTAGTTGAAAAAGTCCGAGGCATGGTCGTTGACATAGATGAGTTCGTTTCTATTGTCAATGATGACAAGGGCATCGGGGATGCTCTCAAGAATGGCGTTAAGCTGGGAACGTTCCTCTTCGGTGTGGGCAAATTTTTCGTTCAGGCGCCTGGTGATGTCGTTGAGGGAGTTATAAACGCCGACAAGGTCGGGGTAGTCCTCGAAAAAAACCTTGTCCTGAATAGACCCCTTTGAGACCATCTCTGAAAACTGCTCTATCTCCTTCAGGAATTTTTCCTTTTTTCTGTAATCCCTGAAGATAAAAATTATCGACACAAGAGAGCCTATAAGGGAAAAGGCAAAAAACACATATGTCAGGTGATTGGTTAAATTGGCCTGAATGTCTACGGCATGAAGTGTGCTCTTAACATAAAAAGAGACAATAAAGTAAAACAGGACGATAGAGAGAGCCATCGTACCACAGAGGGTAGCCACGCGCCGGATGAACCGCCTGAGATTCATGGTATGTCCTCGAAATAGTAGCCGATGCCGCGGCGGGTCTTTATATAAACAGGCAGTGAGGGGTTGTCCTCAATCTGAGACCTCAGACGGCGGATATGGACGTCGACGGTTCGTGGCTCAACAAATGCCTCGTCCTTCCAGACCGCGTCAAGGAGCATATCGCGGGAGAGGACCTTGCCTTTTCTTTGAATAAGGTAATGGAGCAGCTTGAACTCCGTGGCGCTGAGTTTCACAGGTATGCCCTTTTTATTGACCTTGTACGTATCGATGTCCATCTCTATATCGCCTATTTTGAGGGCCTTTGTGGACGGCTCAAGGGCGGCCTTTTCCTGAGTGCGCCTAAGTACGGCCTTGACCCGCGCAAGAAGTTCGCGTATGCTGAATGGCTTCGTGATATAATCGTCAGCGCCCATCTCAAGGCCAAGCACCTTGTCGAACTCCTCGGATTTCGCCGTCACCATAATTATGGGAACAGCAGCAGTCTCCTCAGAGGACTTAAGGGTCTTACAGAGGTCAATTCCCTGAATGCCGGGGAGCATCAGGTCAAGGATTATCAGGTCAAAGCGCTGTGCCTTGATCTTGTTAAGCCCGTCTTCACCGTTAAATGACGACGTAACATGAAATCCCTCTTTTGCCAGGTTATACGATATCAGCTCCACTATGTCCTTTTCGTCATCGACTACGATGACTTTTTTTTTCATTAGCGCTACCTCTGGATTAGTTTTGCATAATGCAGTTGTTTTTTGCAAATCTCCGCAAATTTGCATAGGCATGCAATGTACAAATTTTTTTTTCAAACAGACATCGTTTTATGTTATATTACTGGCCATGCACATAGAGGTTGACGAGGATACATGTATAGGGTGTGGCAGGTGCGAGGAGATCTGCCCGGCGGTCTTTTTCATTGATGAATCCATCGGCAAATCGCAGATTATAGACCCGGAGGCGTGTGACTTCGCCGGTTGCTGTGAGGCCGCTGAGGAAAACTGTCCCGTCCATGCTATCCATATAGGTTAATCCTGGCAGACAGCCTTAAATCTTCTTATGTTTCAAGAAATTGGCGGCCCTGTCGAAATCCCTGAAGAGCCTTTCCCTGAGTTTAAATTCCCTGCCGTGGATGGAGCGCCTGCCGTTTTTCACCTTTATGCCGAGGGCGGCATGCAGCATCTCATGGTACACCACGTACTCTACTAAGTACCGCGGTACGGTGGATTTATCCAGTGCCGGGTGGATTCTTATTAAGCTGGCCGCGCTGTCGCAGCTTCCAAGGCGTCTTTTGCGATAGACGCTTTTCCCCGGATTCCTGCCCCATGTAATCTCTACGGCTATTTGCCCGTTAAAGTACTCTTCATTTAGCGCGTCATATATGTGCCTGAGATTGTGGTATTTCCCCAGGGGGGTGATAGCAGCGCGCCTGCGTTTCTCAGGGCTGCTGCTATGGTGGTTCTTTCTGATATACTCCCGTATCAGCGGGGTCTTTTTCTTCCGGTGTTTTACAAAATCCGCTATCTCATCAAGAACCTCAGGGGAAGCGTCCAAAAACATGCGATGTACCCGGAGAGATATATCCCCCTTCGGTGTGTGTTTCATCGATAACATACTCGTGGAGTTTTCAGTAATCGTAAGGTCTATGGCCCTGCCAGCGGCCCTCTCGATAAAACTCTTTAGTAAATCCGCGTTCATCTTGTACAATACTGCCGGGCATGGCCTTAAGTCAAGCGGCTGCCTCCATTAGCCCATAACCAGTGGGCATGACCATGTTTCTGCCGCCAATCTTGGCCTTATAGAGCATTGCGTCTGCCTCGCGTATAAGCCTGTCGCCGCTTAGGCCTCTCTTAAAACCCGCAACGCCAAAACTCGACGTCACATTTATTGTATCGGAGCCCACCGTGATTTTCAGCCCTTCGATAACACACCTCAACCTCTCGGCAAGCTCAACCGCCATAGACGTCGATGTATCGGGAAGGACTAAGAGAAACTCTTCACCGCCGTATCTGGCCGCGTAGTCGCTTTTTCTAACCATATTAAGCACCGCCTTTGACACCTCTCTGAGTACCTCATCCCCTGCCGCATGTCCAAAATTGTCATTAACCTGCTTAAAATGGTCAAGGTCAAACATCACTACCGACAGCTCTGCCGAATGTCTTTCGGCCCTGGCCGCCTCGTGCTCGATTATCCCGCTGAGGGCGCGGCGGTTGTAGCAACCCGTCAATGAGTCTATTGTGGCGGCCCTCTCAAGCTGGCGCATCTTGTCGGCATTGTCCAGCGTAGAGGCTATTGTCTTAATGATTACGCCGATTATCTCCACATGGTAGTACTTCATTCTTTTTCCCGGTGCGATGTAGAGCACTGCGCCCTCAACCACCGGAAACGAAATGATGCTTACGTCGTCAATGTTTTGGCGGCGCCCCGTCTTGTCTATGCCGGTTAGATAATGTACATCTATGTCAGAAAATTGCCGCCCAAAATCCTTTTCAATGATTTGAATGAGCCTTTCCCTGTAAATCCTCGGATCCACCCATAGGGAGATCGAGTTGGCTTCGCTGACGGCAAAGCCAAACAGCTCATAATCTAAAATGTCCTTAAGGCAGTTTGACGCCTCGCGCAGGATGCCGTCTATGTCCCGTAACTTACTGATATTTAGCACGTATTGCCCAAACGTACTATAGTCAATACCCATAGCCGCCATTTGGGCGAGCTTAAGCACTGAGGACATTGAGTGTATTACCTTCCGAAGTCTTGCTAATATCATAAACACTACCCCCTTGCAGTAATGACTTAGCGCGTCTGCTTATTATGTTGCAAAAACAGTGCCAAACCATATCGCATTGCCTGTGGCGGATGTCCAGACTACTGCACTATTTGGGGCGGGAATTATTTTCCTGTTGCGGGAAAATGCCGGGCACTTTCATATCGCTTCTCAAGTGCGAGGAGCTTTTCCTTGACACCAATGCCACCGGTGTAACCGCCCAATGTGCCGTCTGAGGCAATAACCCTGTGGCAGGGCAGGATTACCGGTATGGGGTTTTTACTCATCGCCTGTCCAACTGCCCTGGCCGCGGAGGGGCTGCCCGCCCTTTGGGCAAGCTCTTTATACGAGCAGGTGGCGGCGTACGGGATTTCTCTTAGCACCCGATATACGGCCGCATAAAATCCTGAAATTCTGCCGGGATTTATCTCCACATCGAAGGAAAACCTCTCACCATTAAAGTACTCTCTGAGCTGCCTCAGCGCTGCGTGCTCCTGGTCTGCCTCTGGACATAAGGGCCTTTCAAAGGCAATTTCCACCACGGCAACGCCCTCCGTAACGGCGTAAATCCTGCCAATTGGGGTGTCTAATGACGTATAACTTAACGAAGTATGCATGCACATATTTTAGCACAGCAGGCATATGCCTGTGTAATAGAAACAATGCGGAGCAGCAATTCTCAATGAGCGTGCAGAGCGGATGTGTATACTATAAATATATGGCATGGGAAGCAGCCATAGACGCAAGTTTGCAAAAAATCATATGAAATGTTCCTGCAGGC
>PEAC01000102.1 GCA_002753305.1 Nitrospirae bacterium MYbin6 | reverse complement strand
CCTGCAGGAACATTTCATATGATTTTTTGCAAACTTGCGTCTATGGCTGCTTCCCATGCCATATATTTATAGTATACACATCCGCTCTGCACGCTCATTGAGAATTGCTGTTGATTGAGAATTTTAGTTGATTTTATAATAACATTGTGATATTATACGGGTTTGTGCTTTGTGATACGCTTAAGATGGCTGATAATGTGC
This sequence comes from Nitrospirae bacterium MYbin6, assembly GCA_002753305.1. GTDB lineage: Bacteria > Nitrospirota > Thermodesulfovibrionia > Thermodesulfovibrionales > Magnetobacteriaceae > Magnetominusculus. The sequence goes on along the minus strand of PEAC01000102.1, from coordinate 11,505 downwards.
CGATAAAGGATTATTGTACTCAGGAGATTTGCTGATGAAAGAAAAGGATATTTTTGAAGAGATTATAAGCATAGGGAAAAAGCGTGGCTCGCTTACCTATGACGAAATAAACGATGCCCTGCCCTCGGAGTTCTTCTCACCGGACGAAATTGAAGACCTCATGGACCTCCTCCAGGACATGGGGGTTAAGGTCGTTGACCAGGACCGCGCCGCACCCATCGTTGAGGCAGAAGAGGAAATCGAAGGATACGAAAAAACCGAAGACCTCGTCCAGGCATATTTCCATTCTATGGGAGACATTTCCATTCTCAGCAAAGATGAAGAGACAGAGCTTGCTAAAAGCCTCGAAGAAGGCAGGGATATTATTAAGAATATCGTCACGTCCTTTTCGATTTACCAGAGGTTTGAGTCCGGCCTTGACCTTAGCGACGACACCCTTCTGGAGGACGAAAGGGCAGAAGAGGCCCTTAAGCTTACACTTGAGCGCCTTGAGGAGCTATTTGACCAGATTACAAATTACGACATCAAGGTAAGGCCATACGGATCGCTTGCGGAGCTTGCTACAATTGTGTCGACTAAAAACTACGCCAACATCATAGACCCTATAGCCGTTGAGGCCCTTTATAAAGAGGTCAAATACGAATCCAAACGCATCGAGTCCGAAATAGGCGTAAAACTTGAGGACCTCAAAAGCAAATGGGACCGTGTCGCAAAGGCCAAAGAACTCGTCAGCAAGGCAAAAAACGAACTAATCACGCGAAACCTGCGCCTTGTCGTTAATATAGCTAAGAACTACGTTGGCAGGGGCCTTCCTCTGCTTGATTTAATCCAGGAAGGCAACATCGGCCTCATGAAGGCCGTCGATAAGTTCAAATATGAAAAAGGCTTTAAGTTCAGCACCTACGCCACATGGTGGATCAGGCAGGCTATCACCCGTGCCCTGATAGACCAGACAAAGACCATTCGCGTCCCCGTCCACATGATGGAGTTTTATAACCGCGTTACCAAGGTCTCAAGGGAGATAACCCAAATACTTGGCAGAGAGCCTACAAACGAGGAAATCGCCCAGAAACTCGACGTACCCTTAAAAAAGGTAGAAGAGGTCTTCAGGGCAATCCAGGACCCCATAGCCCTGCAAACCCCGGTCGGCGACGAAGACACGGAACTTGAGGACTTCATCGGCGATAAAAACAGCCCCTCGCCATTTTCCGACGCCGAAAAAAGTGAAGCATCCGAGTACGTTCAAAAGGTACTGCGCACGCTCTCCGCTAAAGAGGAGAAGGTCATCAGGATGCGCTTTGGTATAGGTGTTGACAGAGACCACACCCTTGAGGAGGTTGGAAGACACCTGTCCATCACCCGCGAGCGTGTCAGGCAAATCGAGGCCAAGGCCCTCAGAAAACTCAAACACCCCAGCAGACTCAGGGCACTAAAGATCCTCACGACATAGGGGTCTGTCAGGGGGTTACATGAACAAAATACTGTCACAGGAAGAAATCGACGCTCTTTTAAGTGGAATCGGAAACCCGTCATGGCTGACCGAATACCCTGAGGATGGACTATATTGGTTGCTTGGCACGGCAAGAATTCCTAATTCAATAGTGGTGTTTGATAAACCTGTAATTGCCAGAGTTGAGGGTAATACCGTCAGTCTGCTTTCGGGTGAATGGACTCTGAACAGGATAGACATCTGCGGACTATGGCGGCCTGTCATGCCTCCTTACTATAATTTATAACCGCGCGGTTTATGGCAGAATCAGCGGGGTCTTAAGAAGCGCGTTGTTTTGCGCCGAACGCAGCGTGTTCTCCAACAGTGTGGCAATTGTTACGGGGCCGACGCCTCCGGGCACAGGGGTTATGAATGAGGCCTTTGGGGCAACGCTTTTGAAATCCACATCACCGGCAAATGAGCCATCCGGCATTATATTTATGCCTATATCCACTATGGCCGCTCCGTCTTTTATCATATCGCCCTTTATCAGGCCAGACACACCGGTTGCAGAGCATACTATGTCGGCACGTTTCAGGTGCGCTGCCAGGTCTTCCGATGACTTATGGCAGATTGTTACCGTTGCCTCCTTGGCAAGGAGCATGAGCGCCAGTGGTTTGCCTACAGCAAGGCTCTTTCCTATTACAACGGCGTTTTTCCCTTTTATCTCCACCCCGTAGAACTCCAACAGGCGTACCACCCCAAAGGGCGTACATGGCAGAAATCCATGCGGGGCACAGGCAATATCCCGTGCTGCCGGACTCTTGCCGCCTATGGACGTGAAGTCGTCTTTGTCGAATATCTGAAACATCGACTCCTCCGCCGCAAACATCCCCACGGACACGGAGCCTAGTCCGTCGATGTCCTTCTCTGGTAATATGGCATTGACTACCCTTCTTGGGTTTATACGCCGCGGGATGGGAAACAAGACCAACAGGCCGTGTATGCGTTCGTCCTTGTTTATATCATGGATATTATTGATAATCTCGTTCAGGGAGGCCGTATCGGGAAGTCTGTATTCATATGTCTTTATCCCCACCGTAGCGCTTACGGAGACGGTTGTCTTTAAATACTGCTCACTTGACGCCGTACCCCCGATTTGCATAAGAGCCAACCCCACGTCGATGCCCATAGTGTTGAGGTGCTCGACGCGTTTTTTGACACAGGCCTTTATGTCGGCGGCAAGCCTCTTGCCGGACATTAAGTTGCTCAAAATATCACCCCCGGCATTTGCCATGAATACTACCTACAGTTCGTCGTTAAAGAAATTGTCTCTCAACTCACGGGCTATCGTAGAGCCTGGCCCGTGCCCAGGGAATACCTTTGTATCTGGCGGCAGGGCCATCAGCCTTTTGAACGATGTCCTAAGGGCAGGCATATTCCCACCGGGCAGGTCTGTCCTGCCCACAGACCCTGCAAAGAGCGTATCTCCGGTAATCAGTATATCTTTGAAATAAAGGCAAATCCCACCGTGTGTATGCCCTGGTGTATGCAGAACCTTAAAGCTGAAGCCGCCAACGGACACCTCTGACCCTTCGGTAAGCAATACGTCCGGCTTAGGCAAGGTATCCACCTGATGGCCCCAGTAGGCAGCCATCTCCTTGGCTGCCGAATAGATGGCGACCTCGTCCTTGTGCATTTGCAGCGACGCACCTGAGGCATCTTTTACCTCGGGAACCGCCCCTATGTGGTCAAAATGCGTATGTGTACACACTATCTTGCTCAACTTCAAGCCCTTTTCGGCAATATAGTCCATGACCCTGTCCGGTTCGTCCCCAGGGTCTACTACCATTGCCTCTTTGGCCTCTTCATCATAGACTATGTAACAGTTGACCTCAAGCGGCCCGACCGTTATTCGCCCCATTGCAATACCCACTATCAAGTCTCCCAGTTCGTTATGTGCCGATTATCTCTGAGCAGCCGCGAACTTTTGCCCTATTTACCAAAGAACATATTTTGGTTTGACAGCACGCCCAAAGACAGCAAAAAGGCATATATACACAGTGACTCAATCATGGCAAGACCGATTATCATTATTACGGTAATCTTGCCGGATGCGCCGGGATTCCTGGCAACTCCCTCACATGCCTTGCTAAGGCCTATGCCCTGCCCAATGCCCGTACCCAGCGCGGCTATGCCGATACCTATCAGGGCGCCTATGGCTGCCATCGCCTTCACGTTGCTGCTACCGGCATCCGCAGTATCAGCAGCACATACAATGGCTGCAGGGGCCGTGACTATCACCAGCGCCAGGGCCAACGTCAATACTGATTTCTTCATAATGGTCTATCCTCCTTCAGTAAAATTTTAGTGTGCCTCTTCAACGGCACTTGACAGATATAGTGTTGTTAATAGTACGAATACAAAGGCCTGAACTACGCTTACAAGCACTCCGAGGCCTAAAAATATCACGGGTACAAACGCCGGCGCAAGCACCATCAGTACGGTCAGAATTATGTGCTTTGAGAGCATGTTCCCAAACAACCTGACTGTTAGCGTTACCGGGCGCGCCAGATGCGCTATTACCTCTATCAGAAACATCAATACCATCAGCGGAAGTGCGTATATTGTGCGAATAGGCCCTACGAACTGCTTTATGTAGGCGGCCTTGTGTACACGAATGCCATAGTAGTGCGTTGCTAAAAACACGGGTAAGGCGCATGATGCCGTAACGTTTATATTCGATGTTGGGGCATCAAACCCTGGAATCAGCCCAAAGAAATTGCATACGAGAATGTAAAGGCCAAGTGTGCCGATCAGCGGGAACATGGAATCCACCCAGTGGTGGTTTATGTTTTCGCTGCAAAAATCATAGAGGGCCTCGACAATGGATTCGACAACGTTTTGAAGGCCGCTGGGGATCAACTTCAGCGATGACCTTACAATCAGGGCAACACCTATCAGGAGCGCCATAGCAAGCCACGAGTACGTGACGAAACTCGGCACACCAGGTATATGTACCAACGCATGAGACGATTCCACAGATTACCTCCTGAAAAATAAATCTATGTTACTTGCCGGCATACCTAAATGTCAAGTGCGAACAGTTTTTTTATCATAATTATTTCGATTGCGTTCGATTATGGGCGTATGTTCTGCCGCAAACTGGGGTTGGCATAGTGGGCAACACAGTTGTATTATAATAAATGATAAGACACGGCAGAGGGGCATAGAGGGAGCATGAATAATAGTATCGGAAATTTATGGGAGCCTCGTGGTGAACAGGGGGCTGTCAGGCCGCTTTTGCAGCTTATTCTGATTCTGAGCCTGGTTGCCATATATTTTTTTAGCGGGTGGCTCGCGTTGTTCCTTGCAATACCACCGGGGTACGCTTCCCCCATATGGCCACCTGCGGGGGTGGCCCTGGCCTTTATGTTGCTGTACTCATACAGGGTGTGGCCTGGTGTATGGCTGGGGTCTTTTTTGCTGAACATATACGTATCGCTTCAAACCACAAATACCTCTCTGCCGCTGCCGGGGATGATTGCCACAGGGGCGGTGCTCCAGGCTGTAGTGGCGACATATATGATACGCCGCTTTGTTGAGCGCCAGGGGATATTTGAGGGTGAGCTGGAATTCCTGAAGCTGCTGATTATCGGCGGCCCTTTGTGCTGTGTACTAAATGCCGCCTTTGGCTCCACCGCCATGCTTATTCTTGGGAAAATACCGTTGTCTGATTATATGTTCTCGTTTTTTACATGGTGGCTAGGCGATTCGATAGGCGTATTAGTCGTCACCCCACTGGTGGTTATCCTGTTGGGAAGGCCTGTGGAGTTTTGGAGAAAAAAAATAAATACCGTAGCTATCCCGGTTTTTATCCTCTTTGCCGCCATAGTGGTTTTATTTATGCATGTCCGAAGACTGGAGGAGGGCCGTACAAGGCTTGAGTTTGTAAACAAGGCCGACATCATAGGCAACACTATAAGCGAACGCTTTCAAAGCCACATAGAGATACTTGAGTCGATACGGGGATTTTATGCAGCCTCATCAGAGGTTCGACGGCGGGACTTTATGATATTTGTTGGCGGATTTTTGTCAAGGAACAAAGAGATACAGGCCTTGTCGTGGGACCCCATAGTGCCTGAAACACAAAGGTCGATCTTTGAGGCGGCGGCACGGGCAGATGGTTACGGAGATTTTCAGATAAAAGAGCGCAACGCACAGGGGCAGTTAGTAACCGCCTCCCCTCGTGGCGAATATATCCCTGTATATTTCATAGAACCATACGAAGGGAACGAGGCAGCGCTGGGTTTTGACCTTGCCTCAAATCCCTCGCGCAGGGAGGCACTTACCAAGGCAAGGGACACCGGACAACCACAGGCCACCGGACGCATTACGCTGGTGCAGGAAAAGGGAAAGCAATCCGGTATGCTGATATTTGTGCCAATTTATGGCGCCGGGCATATTGGCAATAGCGTTGATGCCAGAAGGGCAGCCATCAGGGGGTTTGTCTCCGGTGTGTTTCGCATTGGAGACGCCATAGAGAGGAATTTAGAGGGGTATAAGATAGATGGCGTCAATTTCGCCGTAAACGACGAGACGGCCATTGAAGAGGAAAGGCTCCTGTACGTACATGGCTCAGAACTGGAGCCCAAACGGCAAAGCGGTATATATCACAAGATAAACCTGAGTGTGGCAGGCAGGGCATGGAGTATAGTGTTTTATCCATCAAAGGAGTATTTAAAGGTATACGCTACGTATCAATCGTGGCTGATTCTGGTTGGCTGCCTGTTGTTTTTGGGGTTGTTGGAGATATTTTTGTTTATGTTATCAAATCGCAACGAAAGAATAGCAAGTCTGGTACATCAGAAAACGGCCGAGTTATCAGAGACAACCATGCTCTTACAGGATGAGATAACACAAAAGAGGGAGACCGAGGCCGCACTGATAAAGGCCACAAAGGCCAAGAGCGAATTCCTTGCGGCCATGAGCCATGAGATACGTACCCCACTGAATGCCATTATCGGCATAACCGGCGTCCTTGCGGAGATGGGACTTACACAGGAGCAGAACAAGTCCGTACAGATTATACGAAACGCCGGAGAAAACCTCCTGGCCATTATAAACGACATACTTGACTATTCAAAGATAGAGGCCGGGCAGATTACACTTGAGAGTGTGTGCCTTAACATATTCGACGTGCTGGAGACGGCAACGGCCCTTATGAAAGTAAGTGCCCTGCGCAAGGGGATTAATCTTTCCATGGAGACAGCCCCGGCCATACCAAAACAACTGTGGGGCGATCCATCGCGCCTGCAGCAGGTGATTTTAAACCTGCTGAGTAATGCCATTAAGTTTACGGAGGCGGGCGAAGTTGGACTTCGGGCCGATGTCAACAGGGAGGAAGACGGCCTCATAGAGCTGCTCTTTTGTGTACGGGACACCGGCGTGGGGATAGCCGAGGATAAGAAGAGTCTGCTGTTTCAGAGGTTTTCACAGGCTGATTCATCTACCAAGCGCAAGTATGGGGGCACCGGGCTGGGACTTGTAATCTCAAAACTCATTGTTGAGCACATGAACGGGCGCATGTGGTTTGACAGCAGGGAAGGCCACGGGAGCCAGTTTTACTTTACAGTAGAGCTGGGGCTGTCAGGCGCCGAGTGTAAACTGGCTGAAATATCTAAGGAGCCTTCAGGCGGCGGCAAGACAGAAACGCCACTGCGGATACTAATTGCCGAAGACAATATGGACAATCAGACATTGTTAAAAATGTATTTTAAGAACACACCTCATACAATAGAATTTGCGGACAACGGCCAGGAGGCCGTCGATAAGTTTACCTCCGGCAGCTATGGCATCGTACTGATGGACATGGAGATGCCTCTGAAAGACGGCTATACGGCAACATCTGAGCTGCGGCAATGGGAAAGGGATACCGGAGCGCCCCATACCCCCATACTTGCCCTAACGGCCCATGCGCTAAAGGAGTATGTTGACAAGAGCCTCGAAGCGGGATGCGACGGCCATCTGACAAAACCCATAAAGAAGGCCGTCTTAATGGATGCCATTGCCAGGCATACAGGGCGGCAATGAATGCTTATGGGAGCTACTCAATGAGATTAGCCATAAACGCGCCATACTCGTGCCCAAGGGGTTCTGAACTGGAGGCATTTACCAGGGAAACCGCCCGGTGGCTCTGCCGTATTGACCGGAACACGCTCGTGTTCTCACCGGGCGCTGTCTCCGGCATAGACGAGTCAAATATCGTGCTTACCTCCGAGGCCCGCGGCACACTTTTACCTGCCATCGGGTATTTCAACAGCCTGATGTTCAACAATACAATCCTGCCCTATCAGCTGGCCTGGCACAAGGCCGACGTGCTGTTCTGCCCGGCGGCGGAGTTTCCTTTTGTGGACATCCTGCCTATGGCGGTAATGATTCACGGCTTAGAGCCTTTGTTCAACCCGGAGGGCTACGGCCTTGAGGGCGACTATTTTAAGACCGCTATCGGACATCTCAACAGGCACGGGGTCAGAGTGCTCGTGGGGTCGAAATTCCTCAGAGATCAGCTTTTAAAAAACAGCGGCGTAAATCCCTCAAATATTGATATAATCGCACAGGGCCTCGATACCCTGGCATATAGGCCTGCCCCGTCCGGCCCAAGAAAGGATTTCATGGCGCGCCTTAAGATTTCTTCGCCCTATATACTCTGTGTGGAGCCTGGCGCTTCCCGCGAGACGGTTATCGCCGCCTTTAACGCGATAAAAACCCGAATAGCGCATACCCTCCTGATAATTTCTCAGGACAGTGGACGCTCAGTAAGCACCGATAGAATTCGGTACCTCAGCGGCGTCCACCCCGATGACATGCCCCTGATATTTTCATATGCCGACATATGTGTGGAGGCGGCCACAGCCGCCAACATCCTGAAGGCCATGGCCTCCGGTACATCTGTCATTGCAGCAAACACCGGGGCACTGCCTGAGTTTGTCTCAGACGCGGCAGCGCTGTTTGACCCGGCTGACGCGGCGCTTTTAGGGAAACTAATCCTAACGGCGCTAAAAAACAGGACACTGAAAAACGAGATGGCAATAAAGGGCCTCAGGTACGCACAGAGGTTCTCATGGGAGAAAACCGCGGAGGACATTTACAACTCCTGCATCAACGCATATAATGCGTCTTATAATATAAAGCTGAATAAATGAGGAGGTATCATAGTGGAGAGTTACGTAAAGACCAAGGCAATGGAGGCAAGAGAAGGCGCAAGGGGTATGGCCGTGGCCGAAACAGCACAAAAAAACCGTACATTGGTTAAAATGGCCGATTTGCTGCGGGCAGATGCTAAATTTCTCATAAGCGAAAACGAAAAGGACGTCCTGTCGGCTAAAGAGAAAGGCTTAAGCGAGGCAATGATAGACAGGCTCACACTCAACGAAAAAAGAATAGGGGAGATGTCCTCTGCCCTCATTGAAGTCTCGCAAATGCCCGACCCCGTCGGTGAGATATCAAACATAATCAAAAGGCCCAATGAGATGCTCGTCGGCAAGATGAGAGTCCCCATCGGGGTGATAAGCATAATCTATGAGTCAAGGCCTAATGTAACGGCAGACGCCGCGGGCCTGTGTCTGAAGGCAGGAAACGCGGTAATCTTAAGGGGTGGCTCCGAGGCGATACACTCAAACAAGGCAATCGTATCCATCCTGCGCACGGCGCTCCTGGCCGGGGGTCTGCCCGAAGGGGCCGTAACATTTATTGATAACCCGCAAAGGGAAGCCGTTATGGAGATGCTGAAGCTTGAGGGCCTCATAGACCTGGTTATCCCCAGGGGTGGCGAGGGCCTGATTCGCACGGTAACGGAAAACTCGCGGATACCGGTCTTAAAGCACTACAAGGGGGTCTGCCACGTATTTGTAGACAGGGAGTGCGACCAGGGCATGGCCTCTGAGATATGTTTTAACTCGAAGGTGCAGCGCCCCGGTACGTGTAACGCCATGGAGACGATGCTTGTGGATGCCGCGGTAGCTGAAGCATTTCTGCCCCCCATGATGAGGCGTTTCATTGATGCCGGGGTGAGCGTCTTAGGCTGCTCCGAAACTGTGAGGATATGTCCACAAACTGCCCCTGTTAAAGACGAGGATTATCACGTCGAGTATCTTTCTCTTAAATTAAACGTCAGGGTCGTAAAGGACATGGATGCCGCCATAGCCCACATCGCAAAGTACAGCTCTTCGCATACGGACTCAATCGTCACGAATAACCACCAACGGGCAATGAGATTTTTACGCGAGGTCGACTCCTCGGCAGTGCTAATCAATGCCTCAACACGCCTCAACGACGGCGGACAATTCGGCCTCGGCGCTGAAATCGGAATATCCACGGACAAAATCCACGCAAGAGGCCCCATGGGGCTGCAAGAGCTGACAACGATGAAATTCATTGTATTTGGCAACGGCCAGTTGAGGTCTTAAGCGGAGGCCTGAAAATAACCTGATAGGAGGGGGCTTTCGCCTCCCCCTATCAGGTGCTTAAATTCAACTTTATTTCCAGGCCACACCGGTGTAGACCCATGTGCCGTTAGCGTAGTAATACATATAGCCGTCGCTCCAGGCTAAAAGGCCTGAGCTAGTGTACCATTGGACGTAGTATTTACCACTCGTACCGCTATAGGCCGTCACATCCCCTGATTTAGTGCCGTAATACGCACTGTTTTGATTATAGAGCGTATTAATGATACTCGTAGCCTTTTGTAAATTGGTAAGTGAGTCGCGCGTCCACTTAACTCCGGTATCGTACCAAACTTTATTATAATAGTACCATACATAACCGTCAAACCACGCGGCCAAGGCCGTACCGGTTGCGTACCACTGTACGTAAACAGTGCCGCTTGAGCTGGAAAGGGTCTGAACGCTTCCCGATGGACCTCCAAAAAAAGTACTCATTTGTGCGTAGACACTGTTCATGGCGGCTACGGCGTCGTTGTATTGAAGATTGGCGGTGGTATCGAAAAATACGGACAGCGACCTATTGTCCGAGTTAACCTTAATTGTACATTGTTCGTCGACAGACGAATCACATCCGGTCCAGCTCGAAAAGCCATAGCCTGGGTCTGCCGTTGCCGTCAGGACTACGGTACTGTTATCACCAAATTTTGTCGAACACGCAGTGCCGCAGTATAATCCCATCGGACTGCTCGTAACCGTACCGCCTCCTGTTTTACTTACAGATACGTTATAGGTAGATACCTGAACAAACACTGCGCCAACATTCTTGCTCGTCGACATAATTACAGTGCATTGTGAGCCGTTTGTCGAGTCGCACCCGTCCCAGCTCTTGAATGCATAGTCGGTAGAATCCGGGGTTGCCGTCAGAGTTACCATTGTATTTAAGGCATACGTTCTGTAGCACGAAGATCCCTGCGTACCACAGTTTATTCCCGATGGACTGCTTGTTATCGTACCATTTCCCTGCCCACTTACAACCAGTGTCTGATCGGTCATAGGATTGCCAAACACTGCTGTAACCTCCTTAGGAGATGTCATCGTTACGGTACATTCTGCACCACTTGATGAGTCACATCCTGTCCAACCTGAGAAGCTGGCCCCAATAGTCGGTAAAGCTGACAAAACTGTGGATTGCGGGCATACGTGCATGGTCGTACCTATTTTATCATCCCAGTTAATGGGACCCCCTGTAGAAATTACCGAACCCGAACCCGTACCGGTCTTGACAATTCGCAAGAAATACTCCGGGGGTTGTGCAGTATAAATATATCCACCAAAATCCGTGGCGGCGAGCCTCGTTCCATCGGACGACATCGTTATCGAGGTCCAGTTTCTCTTGCCGGCGTCGGTTTGCTTGGTCCATGTAGTACCATTATCATTCGAGGTATAAATATAGCCATCCGTTGTAAATGTTGTAGCGGCGAGGATAAAGGAATCCTTGTATGTTCCCATTGCTATTGATGTCCAGTTTTTGTAGCCAGGGCCTTCCTGCTTAGTCCAACCAGAACCGGAGTTTTTCGATGTATAAATATAACCCCCATAACCTTCTATAGCTGCGACATTGGGAAAAGCAGT
>PEAC01000101.1 GCA_002753305.1 Nitrospirae bacterium MYbin6 | reverse complement strand
ATGCGCAAGCTCTTAACTATTCTTAACTGCATCGTCAAAACGGGGGAGACATGGCAATTTAACTTTTCTTAAAAAATACTTGACATCACGGTTGCTAATGCGTTTGCCCTGGTATTTATATCAGGCCTGGCCTATTGACAACTATGTAACATGTGTTATATAATAGCTATATGTTACATAATTTAGGATACCGGTGGCTGTTATTTTTTTACAGCATCTCGGCAAAACCCGTCAGCGGCAGGGTAAAGATCTGGAGGCGCCTGTCAAAGGCCGGTGCGGTTCAGTTGAAGGATGCCGTGTATGTGCTTCCATATAGCGCGGAGCACTACGAGTTCTTTCAGTGGTTGTCGTCCGAGGCCGTCTCCATGGGCGGGGAGGCCTTGTTTGTAAAGGCTGAGAAAATCGAAATGATTGATGATGCCTCAATAATAAAATTATTTGAACAACACAGGAAGAAAGATTACGCCGTCTTGGAGAGCCACATCGACGAAATTGAGGCAAAAATAACTCAGCCACTCAAAGACGCCGCGGCAAAGAAGCTCTCCGACAGATTTCACAAGTGCCTGAAGGAGTTTAACGATATAAGAAAGATAGATTTTTTCCCGGCTGAAGAAGAGGCCCTCACAGGTAAAATAGAAGTCCTCAGAGAAAAAATTAACAACATCACGCGCGCAGGCGGCAAATCCAACGAGCCAACTGCGATAGTGCAAAGAAACATTGAAGACTACCAAGGCAAGACATGGGTTACCAGGGAGCTGCCCTTTGTGGACAGGATGTCATGTGCGTGGCTGATAAAGAGGTTTATTGACAAAGGCGCGGTTATCGGGATTGCCGGTGAAGGCGGCCCCGGAACAGACACTGTATCGTTTGATGTAATGGGTGGAGAGTTCACGCATGTAGGGTCGTACTGCACGTTTGAGGTGCTGGTAAAGGCCTTTAACCTTAAGGACAAGGTTTTAAAGAAGATTGCCGAAATAGTCCACGAGATAGACATACGGGACGATGAGTACAAGAGCCTGGAGTCCCCCGGCGTAGAGGAGATCTTAACGGGGATAAAGAAAACGGCAAGCAGCGACATAGAGGCCCTTGAGCGTGGGGCGGCGATATTCGAGCTGCTCTATTTATCGAAAACGCGATAAAGGAGGTATTGGCCGGGCAGGTATTTGCCCGTAACTTATATACAAGGAGACCGGAAAATGAAGGCAATATCAGAGATGGTAGCAGGACTAATGGCGGCGGCGGCAAGGACGGCCCCAAAGGCCGGCGGAAAGGATTTCATGGAGATAGTGGCCATCACGAAAGACGAAGACCTGAAACGCATCGCCGAGGCAATGAAGGACTATGCCCCAAAGAGCACGAACGAGGCCTTTTGGTTAAGGGACGCCTCTAACATTGAGCACTCCGAGGCACTGGTGTTAGTGGGCCTGTCCAAGGCCGTAACGGCAGGGTATGACTGCGGCGGGTGCGGCTACCAGAGCTGTGCGGAGTTTAACAAGGGCAAGGAGATGAAAAGTAAGGACATGGGTTACACAGGGCCGCACTGTATAATGAGAATGATGGATATAGGCGTGGCGCTGTCTTCGGCGGCCAAAACGGCAAGCCTTATGAATGTGGACAACAGGGTGCAGCAAAGAGTAGGCGCTGCGGCAAAGGCGCTGGGCCTGATAACGGCAGAGGTAGCCATGGGAATCCCGATAAGCATAACTGGTAAGAGCATATACTTTGACAGACAAACGCCAATCAAGCATTAATAATGGGTTGAAAAATGGGGTGAAAAATGGGCACTAATACGAGTACAATGGCGCCGATGTATTTAGTAGGGTTTTTTGCGAGGTTTTCCTATGCGCTGGCCAGAAGCCCTGTACTGCCGCTATTTGCCATGTACCTGGGCGCCGGGCCTGAGGCAATTGGGCTGGCTGTGGGGATATCTACCGTGACAGGGATATTTTTTAAGCTGCCCTCAGGTGCCCTGTCAGACATCATAGGGCGAAGGCATACGATGTTAATAGGGCTGGTGGTGTTTGCCGTGATGCCCTTTACGTATATGTTAATCCATGACTATCAGATGCTGGTTATTGTGAGATTTCTGCATGGGTTTGCAACGGCGGTATATGGGCCGGTTGCGATGGCGGTTGTGGCGGACATAGCCGGGGAGAGGCGAGGGGAGGCGCTGTCGTGGTTTTCTTCTGTGACGATTATCGGGAATCTGATAGGCGCCCCGGTGGGCGGTTACCTGCTTCATCATGGGGGTGTGGCCAAGGACCCGGCACTTCTTGATTTTCAGATAGTCTATGTCATAAGCGGCGTACTTGGTGTTATCTCTCTTCTGATAGGCATAAAGTATCTGAAGGGGAAGGAAAACATAGAAAAGGGCAAGACCTTAAAGGAATCGCTGAAGAAATTCACCTCCGGGATTAAAGAGGTGGTAAGCGACAAGCGTGTCCTGATAACGTCGAACATGGAAGGCATTCAGAACATGTGTATGGGGGCATTGGAGGCGTTTCTGCCGATATACTGTGTGAAGGTAGCGGGGCTGAACGAGTTTCAGGCTGGACTATTGTGGGGAGTGCAGGTGATTTCCACGATAGTGTCGAAGCCGTTGATGGGTAGGAGTTCGGACAAGTACGGGCGGGTTCCGATAATCGCGGTTGGGTTATTGATGTGTGCCGTGTCATTTGGGTCGATACCGCTGGTTACGAGTTTTTATCTGTTAATGGGTGCTGCGGTGGTATTCGGCTTAGGTGAGGCCTTTGTGACGTCGTCCTCGGCAGCCCTTGTGGCCGATATATGTAAAGAGAAACACTATGGCACTGCAATGGGGACTTTCGGGACGATATTTGACGTAGGGCACGCATCCGGGCCGATTGTGACGGGGATATTGCTTGCCGGCTTTAACAATAACTATAAATATGCGTTTTGGATACTATCGGCGTTAGTGTTGCTAATAATACCGGTATTCGTCATGACCATGAGGGTCAAGAAGCACACGGTGTATTAAACATGTGAATCGTTTTCGGGGGCACAGGCGGTGTGGCCGCAACAGCAGGATTTTCCATCCCCGCGTGCCTTCCCGAATGCCTCGCGTCCTTCTTTATATGACAATAGGGCAATAATAATGGCGCCCACGGAGTCGAACCAGCCAACTCCGGTGAGTTCGTAGCCAATGCTGCCAAGTAGCAGCACAACAGACAGATATATGCAGGTGCGAGTACATGCGGCGTCTGCGAGCATGGCCTGAGAGTTCAGCCTGGATCCTACTATTGTTTTATAATGGACAAGTGCCCACATGGTCAGCATGGAGATGCAGGAGACGACAATGCCCCAGAAGGCGGTCTTGGGGTGTTTACCCTGGATAAGATTATAGGCTGACGAGGCGACAAGGCCGGCCGCGAGGAGGTAAAACGCACCTCCGGTGATTTTTAAAGTCTGCCGTTCGAACACATCGGTGTCGCCGGCCAGGTTTTGGCGAATTCTAACGGCCATATGCCAGACGCCGACGCCCGATATCGCCTCTACAAACGAGTCAAGCCCAAAGCCAAACAGAGACAGCGCGTCGTCCTCAAAGCCAAAATAAACGGAGACAAGCCCTTCGAGGATGTTATAAAAAACGGTAATGGCAGCAAGGGCAAGCGCCCACTTGTAAAGCGTATCGATAGAATAGTCTTTCACGATATTTATTATAGCGAAACATTGGGCAATTTATCTATGGCAGGATTTTACACGATTGAAAAAAATATGGTAATCTCACAAGAAGGAAGCGTTTTACTGAACTAAGGAGATGCAGGAATGCCTGAGGATTACGAGACGGAAAGTACACAGACGCAATATGGAAATATTTTCAGTGGCACACTTCCAACATCCCCCCACACTTACTCTTTGCGAAAAATACTTTCCTCCCTCTTTGTACCCCCTCTATCTATGTCTTCTTTTATGTTCATTGAGAATTGCTGCCCTATGGATACCTTACGAGGCCTTCCATTATTCCTATTACGCGGTTTCTTCCCTGGTCTTTTGCGGTGTAGAGGGCCTTGTCTGCATTGTCGACCAGGTCGGCTGCTTTTTTTGATAAGCTGCTGATTGTGGTTACCCCTATGCTTATTGTGAGGAGGTGTCCCTTGAAGCGTTTAACTAGTAATTTGCCAAGTTTTTCTACTTCTTTGCGCAATCTCTCAGCATAAAACAGCGCGTTGTCAAGCGTGGTGTCATTTAAGACTATAAGAAATTCCTCGCCGCCATATCGCCCCACATAGTCCCCCGGGCGTGAATACTTTACTATAGTCGAGGCAACAAGCTTCAGGACGCCGTCTCCTGCCGGATGGCCAAAACTGTCGTTGAACTTCTTAAAGTGGTCTATGTCTATCATTCCAACCGACAGGACGGTTTTGTTGTTTTCGACGGCCTTTCTGAAGCTGCTCTTAAGGAGGCCATCTATTGAGCCACGGTTAAATACGCGGGTGAGTGAGTCGATAGTGGCCTTTATCCTGAGCCTTTTGAACAGGGCCGCGTGTTCCATAGCCATGCCAAGCTCGTTTGCTACCATTGATACATAGGCCAGGTCGTGAGGTTGTATGGGAAGCCCTGAGTCTGCATTGTCTACCCCGATGATGCCAAGCACCTGATTGTTATTGGTCAGTGGTACGATGCCCATCTCTTTTATCCCAAATTGGTTGAGCACCTGAAGCTCCTCAGTCGTAGCGCCATGAATGATGACAGGCGTTTTCTTTCTCAGGCACTCTATGAAGCCATCCAGGTAAGGGGTTATATTTATAGTGTGCCTGGGGTTCTTGCTCTCTGAGGATGCGTCAATATAGGCCTTTACCGTAAGGCTTCTCGTGTTTTTGTCCATCTTCATCAGATATAGGTGGTCGTATGAGAAATCCGCCTGTATCGCCCTCAGCGTGGCATCTACTATCTGTGATAAATCCAGGCCGGAGTGCGTGGCTGTCAGGCTTTTCGATAACCTGTGTGGGGGCTTTTGTTCGTTAGAGTCATTGTTATGGTAGAAGAATTCCGTTGTTTTTTTGCTTAAGGCAATGTTAGCGCGCAGCAGGTTTTCGCGCACTACATCTACGGCAGGAAATGTGAAATTATAGAAGCCGGCAAGGTTTTTAAGCTCCGTATCAAGCCTGAAGAGGAGTTTGTGCAGTTTTATCCTGGTTATGTCTAATGTTTGAATCGTCTCGGGCTGTAAGATGGGATGCCTTATCATGTCGACCGACCCAATGCCCTGGGTCCAGGTGATGAGATTCGCAAATGATACAATTGACACAAGCAGGGAATGTTTTTCGCTAAGGTTAAGATGGTCGAAACGCCTGTGGTGGAGTTTTATTGCAAGTGTAACGAACTCCGGGAATTCCCATAGGTGTGAATAAAATGCCCCAATGTCGTCGTGTCCCATGCCGATTAGCTTTACCTCTTCGTCAAGTAGCAGGCCATTGATTTTGGGAAGGTTATCGAGGAAATCCGAATAGCTTATGCGGCCAGACATTTCGATGATAATCTTACCCATGTCGTGAAGCAGGCCGGCAAGATAGGCCTCGCTGCTGTTTGGGTATCCGACATCCTCGGCGATAGCCCTGCTTAGACAGGCGGTTGCCAGGCAGTGCTGCCAGAAGAATAACCTCTCAAACTTCGCCTTGCCGCTGCCCTTATATATCTGCTCATAGAAGGTAATCTCCAGTACATGTGCCAGTATAGTTGAAACGCCCAGGACTTGAATGGCCTCTTTGATGCCGGTAATATTAGATCTTCTGGTTATATATGCTGGAGAATTCACTATTTTAAGGATTCCAACGGTTATTGACGGCTCAGTCTCGACAACCGCGGCGAGTTCATCCAATGTGGTATTGTCATTATTAGCCATTTGGAGCAGTTTCACAACGACAACAGACACGGCGGGGAATTCTTTGACATGTGGATTAATAACGCTGTCAATAGCACTTTTTGCCGGGATGAGGGCCGATATATTATCCATAAGAAACGCTCTCCTTGTCCTCAGTATTTCAGCCGTTTCAACTAATCCCGGTATCCCCTGCAGGATTAATCATAGTTTATTATAGCATATTTCAGATTTATCTCACACTACACTAATAAGGGGGGGCGCACTAAGGGGTTAAGAATATCCATAGCGCGCCGATATATAATAATATATTGCAAAATACAGAGTTGTATGGTATTATTGAAGATAAGGTTGATATAAATTATATGATGGATAAAGAGGCGCTTGATACGGTCATCGAAAAGGTGCGCGTGGGGCTTAAGGCCGAAGGCGGCGACATCGAAGTCCTTGACATCAGAAACGATACTCTGTATGTGAGGCTTCTGGGGACATGCGAGACATGCCCTATGTCTGGCCTTACGATGAGAAATTGGGTCGAGAAGACTATAATGGACGCCCTACCATCCCTTAAAGGCGTCAAGGCGGTCTGATGCACCGGAGGGCTTTTCTTATCGTTGTCTTGGCAGCCTTCGCTCTGGGCACATTTGCGGCAACCTCCCCTGCAAGCATAAAGTGGACGGAGATTAAGGACATTCGTTATTTTGCCTCAAAGGAATATGTGCGCGTCGTTGTCGACCTGGCCTCTTTCACAAATTTCAAACAAGGTGAAATTAAAGACTACAAGAAGATATACTTTGATCTTTCTCATGCCTCGGCACGCTCTTTTACCAAGAGGACAATAGATGTGGATAACTCCATACTAAGACGGATTCGCGTCGGGCAGTTCACCCCCGATATTGTCAGAGTTGTCCTTGACCTCGATAATTTCGAGGAATACAAGATCTTCACATTGACCAACCCCGACAGGGTTATCGTCGATATCTACGGGGCACGAGACACATCCGCGGAACCTGTTCAGCAGGTTAAACCCGCAGAGGTTGATAAACCAACAGAGAAAACTCCAGAGAAAACTTTATTTAAAGAACCCGAAACAGCTAAAGAACCGGAGAAGGCCAAAGAGGCAGCCAAATCGCAGGAGAAACCTAAAGAACCAGAAAAAGCCAAAGAAGATGAGAAGCCGTCTGATAAAACGAAGGAGGCTGACAAATCCAAAGACACCGGCAAACCCGCCGACAAGGGCAAACATAAAACCAAAGAAAAGGACGGCCTCAAGACCGACGCCCTCATTGCCAGAAAGACAATAGTCATTGACCCAGGGCACGGTGGACACGACCCTGGGGCTATCAGTAAAAATGGCCTCAAAGAGAAGGACGTTGTACTGGATATCTCGTTGCAGCTTGTAAAAATTCTCAGGGAGAGATATTTCTTCGATGTGCATATGACCAGAAAGACAGACAAGTTTATCACGCTTGATGAGCGCACCGCCATCGCCAACGGCAAGAGGGCCGATATGTTTGTCTCCGTCCACGCTAACGCCAACAACTCGCCCTCCGTAAGGGGATTAGAGACGTATTTCCTGAATTTCTCCAACTCTGAGGAGGCCCTGCGCGTGGCAGCCCGCGAAAACGCCATCTCCATTAAGAGAATGAAAGAGGTTCAGACCGAATTAGGCCTTATCCTGGCGTCCCTGGCCCGTGAGAGCAAGCGCGACGAATCCCTCCGCCTCTCCCATTATATTCAAAAGTCCATGCACAGTACCATTGGCAAGTCCTACAAAGGTGTTGCGGACCACGGCGTCAAGCAGGCCCTGTTCTATGTCCTTGTAGGGGCTTCCATGCCCTCGGCCCTGGTTGAGGTCTCATATCTTACCAATCCTGAAGAGGAAAAACTCCTCGGCACGGACGAATACAGGGAGATTTTAGCCGAATCCATTGCCACGGGCATCAATAAATATGTCTCCACACTACCCGACGCCCCTCAGTACGCGAAGGCCATTGTGCGTAAGAAATAAAATACATATGAAGTCAACTTTTATGCCGGGGGTTGCCAACCCCTCAGAATACCTCTTAATCTATGAAATTCTCACCTGAGTTTAAGATTACAGTTTATGTAATATTTGCCGCGGCCATGTTTCTGACGAAGGACGTGACAATCTTTCTGACAGCCTCGTTGGCCGCCTTGTGTTTTTTTCTCCTGTATTCGGATAGATCTATTCGCAGCGGGATTGTGCCTATTTCCATATTTCTGATTATAACGTTTCTGAGTGGGCTGTTCTTTACCGGAGGCCGGGTGGTTGTGTCGATTTTGGGCCTGGACATCACAGAGGAGGGCCTTAGAGATGCAATTGTAAAGACCGCGCGGGTGTTTCTAATGATAGCAGGGGCAAAGCTTCTGATGCTTGGCACAACTGCCGTGGATATGATTAAGGGACTGGGCCGGCTGCTGCCACATTCGTCTAAGTCTCCGGTGGGGGATTTCGTGGAGATTACGGGGATGGCCTTAAAGGCATTTCCGGCGATTACCATGAGGCTCAGGAACGATTTCAGGGAGAAGGCCACACCAGGCAATCCCGTGGGGCTAATGGACAAGGCGCGGCTCTGTGCCTCACTAATCATACCTCTGCTTGGGGAGATAATCAATTCACCGGAGCGGCTCTTCGCAGATCTAACGCAACAAAGCGATAATAAGATTAATCCTGAGCATAAAAAGAATCATCCTGAGCCTGTCGAAGGAGGGCCATGTTAGACACATTAATTAAGGACGCACTAATACACGACGGCACGGGGGCAGCCCCCTGGCGAGGCGATATCGGGGTCTCAGGCACACGGATAGCGTTTGTTGCCCCCGGCGCCAATCACAATGCCGCGCTCACCATTGACGCATCGGGGCTAATTGCCTCACCGGGCTTTATCGACGTACACGGGCATTCGGAATTCAGCCTAATCGCAAATCCTGAGGCGGAATCAAAACTCCTCCAGGGGGTTACTACGGAGATAAACGGCAACTGCGGGTTTTCAGCCGCACCGATTTATAACGAGGCAGAGGAGCATTTTCAGAAAGAATTCCTCCTCCACGGGGTCAAACAACGCTGGAGGACATTTAAGGAGCACAGAGAGACGCTATCAAAGGCCGCACCGGCAATAAATTTTGCCACACTAACCGGACAGGGAAATATACGAGCCTCAGTGCTTGGCTATAAAAACACAGCGCCGGACAGCGCCGATATGGCAAAGATGGCAGCGCTCTTGAGGGATTCAATAGCCCACGGCTCAATCGGCCTGTCTTCGGGGCTGATTTATTCACCCGGCGTGTTTTCGACAAACTCCGAGCTTATTAAGCTGATAAAGCTCTCAGGGGTCTCATCGCTTATCTACGCCACACACATGAGAAGCGAAGGCGACGCCCTCGTTGAGTCCATAGAAGATACAATAGATGTCGCGCGGCATACCGGCATAAAGATTCACCTGTCGCACCTGAAGACCGCGGGCAGGCACAATTGGCATAAGATTGAAGCAGTGCTTGCAACTATAGAAAGGGCAGTCTCAGAGGGCATAGCGCTCACCTGTGACCGTTATCCGTATACGGCCTCACAGACCTCGCTTGATACGGCGCTGCCCGACTGGGTATACGAGGGCGGGGACGAGGCGGAGCTTGCCCGGTTGTCAAACCCCTCGGATTTAAAGAGAATCAAGGCGGAGACGGCCGCGTTTCGTGAAAACGGAAGCTACTGGCATGGCGTACTTGTGTCGTCGGTGAAGACGGAAAAGAACCGGCACCTGCAAGGTAGGAGCATCGCGGAGTCCGCGGCAGAAAAGGGGGTGCAGCCCATAGACTTTGCCATCGCGCTATTAATAGAGGAGCGCCTTCAGGTAGAGGCGATATTTTTTTCGATGAACGAGGACAACCTGAGGCGCATCCTGTCGCTGCCGATGTGCATGGTAGGGTCTGACAGCTCTGTCAGGATATTATCCGGACGCAACGGCGCCCCGTCGCACGCCGACAATCCCCACCCACGGGGATTTGGAAGTTTCCCCAGATATTTAAGCAGATACGTCCTGTCGGAGGGTCTGATAACGCTGCCCGACGCGATAAGAAAGACAACGGGCCTGCCAGCCGAGACATTCTGCCTCAAGGGCCGCGGGATACTAAGAGAGGGCGCTTACGCCGACATAACGCTCTTCAACGTAAAGACTATAAGAGACACGTCAGACTACACCGCCCCGTGGAGCGCCCCGGAGGGGATAGAGTACGTATTAGTAAACGGGCATCTGGCAGTAAAAGAGGGTAGGCCAACGGGAACAAGGGCCGGGATGGTGTTGTAGCGGGCCCATACCCCAACGGCAAAGTAAACCATTATCCGACACGATTTGGATATCACCAGCTATATCTTCTGGTAATCCTTCATCTTGGACGACAATGCCCATATGCCGTCCCAGTTGTCGTCGGGCGGGAATGAGATAAAGGTCTCGCAGCGTTCTGTGTATATCCTGGATACGCCATCGTTTGGGTTTGCCCTTAGTGTTTCTTTGAATTTCCCCAGTGCCTTCTGCCAGCTGCGTTGTCTGTAGAGTTTCACCCCCTCGTTAAACATCCCGATAAAGGCCTCCATGTCCCGTACTTCCTTGCCGGGGCCTTCTGCTATGACCTCATAGACGGCAACCGCGCGGTTCTTTCCATAGACCCGAAGCTTGTCTATCTCGCGGCATGTGTATGAGCCTTTCAACGCCTTATAGGTTTGTTCGCTTATGAGGATGTTAGTTCCATAGAGCTTATTGGCGTCCTCAAGGCGGGAGGCCAGGTTGACCTCGTCCCCTATTACTGTATATTCCATTCGCTTCAATGAGCCGATGTTGCCGACTAAGACATCTCCTGTATTAATGCCTATGCCGATGTTAGTGCCGGCAAGGCTGCGTGCCGCCCTGGCCTCGTTGTAGGCCTTAAGGGCCGCAAGCATGTCGATTGCCGTTTTTACGGCCCTGTCGGCGTCCTCCGTGTGTTTAAACGGTATGCCGTAGATGGCCATAATGGAATCCCCGATATATTTGTCCAGCACCCCGTGGTGCT
This sequence comes from Nitrospirae bacterium MYbin6, assembly GCA_002753305.1. GTDB lineage: Bacteria > Nitrospirota > Thermodesulfovibrionia > Thermodesulfovibrionales > Magnetobacteriaceae > Magnetominusculus. The sequence continues at coordinate 867 of PEAC01000101.1, read as the reverse complement.
TTAATATTATATCTACCATGACGGTAAAATAATCGTTTAACATGGCCACGGTCTCTTTGCTTGTCAATTTCTCCGAGATGGCCGTGAAATTCCTTATGTCGGAAAACAGTATTGTAACCTGCTGCGTAGTGCCGCCCAAGACCGCCTCACCGCCTTCAAGCAGCTTTTCTACGACCTCCTTAGACATGTATCTGGATATCGTTTCCTTTACCCGTTTCTCCTGGGTAATGTCCTCAAATATCAGTACTGTGCCGATATTGTCTCTGTTTGTATTTATCAACGGGAACACCGTCAGGTTGACATAGGCGCTTTTCCCTCCACGCAGAATAAGCTCCGTGTCAAAGGTTGTGTCAGAAATGTTTGATATGTTGATTTTTCTGACGCTTTGAATAATCCAGTTGTTTTTGGAGAAAAACACATCAGCGTCCACACCGATTATGACACCCTTTATGATGCCAAAGAGGCGTGCGGCGGCGGTGTTACATTTCACTATGTGGTTTTTTTCATTTAGCGATATGACGGCGTTACTCATACTTTCGAGGATGCTCTCATTGTAATTTTTTATGTTTAGGATTTCCTCGAACAGTTTGGCATTTTCTATTGCGATGGAGGACTGCGCGGAAAAGGCCTTCAGTCGCCGTTCGTCCTCATGTGTAAACGGGCCGCCTTTTTTATTTAACACCTGAGTAACGCCTATGGCCTTGCCCTCTTTGTTGATTACCGGCATACATAAAATTGAGCGCGTAATGAAGCCGGTTTGTTTGTCCACATCGGTGTTAAAACGGGGGTCTGCGTAGGCGTCAGGGATGTTTATGGTCTCACCGCGCTCAAATACGGCCCCGGCTATGCCCGTACCGCGTGGGATGC
>PEAC01000100.1 GCA_002753305.1 Nitrospirae bacterium MYbin6 | reverse complement strand
TGCCATGTGCCATTTTCTCATTATCTACTATAATCATTCTCTTTTCTCCTTCCGCCCTTCTACTCTAATTTAACATATGGGAAGTGTCTCATGTATATTGGCACAGAGGGAACAATAGACAAAATGATAAATTTTGTCTATTGTTGCAAGTGTGTAATGGATTTGTAATGCCATTACCGGACAGTAATTATTATCTGAAGATTATTACAGAAAGAAGCCATTTTTGACAGCTTGTTGATTTTCGCTGACCAGAGCTCGATACCACGCGACGACCTTGCGAGATTATCAGACGTTGGAGGAGAAATGATTTCTTCGTTAAATGCGGAAGAGGATTTTTCAAGAAAATTATAAAGAAAAGTCGATCACTTGATCTAATGAAGAAGATAGACAAACTCATAACCAACTCATCTTACGAAGAACCTCAGCAGCAGTGGGAAGACCTTCGGGACACGAGTGAATTTGTCTTGCAAAGTGGTCACAGACCTGCGGGCTAGGTAATAGCCCCCATGAGTTCAAGGGCTTTTGACGACCAGGGTATTTCCATTAAAATAGATTTGATAAATACAATTCGTCCGCGCATTAAGAAGTTGAGAGAACATGGTATTCCTGGCGTTACATGCATAACCAAGAGATTATTGCAGCACTGGCACGATGACTAATATCGCTTATTATTACGTTCTCTACAGAAATTGCCACACATAATTCGCGGCTTTTGAGACTGTTTAACGAACTGTGTCAATCCTGAGAAAGCGAAGGGAAGCAGTGTTACTGAAAGTAGGTATAAGTATCGCCGATGATCAACAGCTATCCCCTCTCGCTCTGAAAGAAAGTAGCCTGCACTTAAACGGGCATGTCAAGTTTGCAAAGGAGCAAACTGCTTCACTTCGTTACGCCCCTACGGGTGACAAGCCCTACGTTGCGGCTATATAATAGTTAGAGCGAGGGGGGAAGATGAGCAGTCAAGCTCAGGAAAAAGATATTTGGAGGGTTGACATGAGTACACTGGAAGTTTCCCTTGTGAATGCCTGTAAACCCGCGTATTTACTCAGGGTGGTTAAGACCAAACCAGACAAAACGATGACAGTTACTTCGCGCTTTGGTAATGAGATGCAAATGGAACATCCTTCGACAGGCTCAGGATGATTCGATTTATTCGATTCACGATTTATCCTAAAAAAAGCAGTTCACTCTGATAAACTGAGGTATCATCAGGCTTTTACGGTAAAAAGCACTCACCTAAAAGTAGGTAAAAAGTGCTGCTCCGCAGATGCCAAAAAACTTCGTAAAACAAGGATATAAGCCAGTCTTCGCTGTTTTCAACTGCCGTTTTTAGGTTTATTTGATTTATATGGTAATCATCTTACTTCTATGGTCGCACATGAGGCCAGTTTGGAATTCCTCAGGAATCGAAGACATCCGTGATATTGACTTGCAGCCCCTCTATGGCTTCAGATGTGACCACACCTTCTACTGCCGCAAAGGAATGCTTCTTATATTTGTTCCCTTCATCGGCTATCCTGAAAACCAACATCTGGTGTCTGCTAAATGGACTAGGCCCCATGATTTCCTCTCCGTTGATAATCTCCGTTAAATCGAAGTCTCTTTCAGGAGTTTCCATAATGGTGTATTCTACCCCCGCCCTTCAATGTTTGCCGATGTCTGCTAAACGCCTTTTTTGATAGTCCTGCATATCCCGGCGAGCTTGTTAAGGGCGTTAATGTAAGCCTTTGCGGAGGCCACGATAATATCCGGGTCTGAGGCGCTTCCGCGAACGACGCATCCATTTTCTTCCAGCATTACTACTACTTCGCCAAGTGCGTCCGTGCCGCCGGTTATACTTTTTATCTCATATTTTTTTAATTCGCTCTTTGTCCCCGTCAGCTCTTTTATGGCGTTATACACTGCGTCGACGGGGCCGTCTCCGGCGCTTTCCATTTCCATTTCCAGTCCCTTGACGGAGAGTTTGATTTTAGCCTGCGGCTTATGTTGCGTACCGCTTACTACGTGTAATGACGACAGTGAGTATATGTCGCTTGCCTTTGTGATTTCATCCGTTATAAGCGCTATGATGTCCTCGTCGAATATGTGTTTTTTCTGGTCTGAGAGGGTTTTAAAGCGCTCGAAGGCCTTATTTAACTCCGCCTCGGTCAAAGACTGGTAACCAAGGGCGGACAGTCTGTCTTTAAAGGCATGTCTGCCGGAGTGTTTGCCAAGTATTAATTTACTCTGCGGGATACCTATCTCTTCGGGGTTGAGAATCTCATAAGTTGAGCGCTCCTTCAGGAAACCGTCCTGATGTATGCCCGATTCGTGGGCGAAGGCGTTGTCCCCGACGATGGCCTTATTCGGCTGAACCGTCATACCGGTAATCTTGGACACCATCTTACTTGTCTTATATATCTCACGGGTATTTATCCTCGTGTCGGCGTTGAAAAACTTTGGGCGCGTCTTTAAGGCCATTACTATCTCTTCCAATGAGGCGTTGCCGGCACGTTCTCCGATTCCGTTTATCGTACACTCGACCTGCCCCGCACCTTTCAGCACGGCGGAGATGGAGTTTGCAACTCCAAGTCCAAGGTCGTTATGGCAGTGAACCGAGATAACGGCTTTGTCAACATTGGGCACCTTATTCATCAAATAGTCTATCAGCTCACTGTATTCCTGTGGAACGGTGTATCCCACAGTGTCGGGTATGTTAACCGTTGTAGCTCCGGCCTTAATTACCTCCTCCGTAACCCGGCAAAGGTAGTCCCAGTCCGAGCGTGTGGCATCCTCGGCTGAGAATTCGACATCGTCCGTCATGTTACGGGCACGTTTGACTGCCTTTATGCCCATTGCAAGGACTGCGTCTCTGTCCATCTTCAGCTTATACTTCAGGTGTATGTCGCTTGTGGCCAGGACTATGTGAATCCTGCCGCACCCGGCGTTTTTAACCGCCTCACCGACACGGTCAATATCCTTGTCAAGTGCCCTTGCAAGGCCGCAGACTGTAACACCCCTGATCTCATCGGCAATTTTTTTAACAGCCTCGAAATCCCCCTGTGACGCAATGGGAAACCCTGCCTCAATTATGTCTACGTTGAGCCTGGCAAGCTGCCTGGCAATCTGGAGTTTCTCCTCGACATTCATCGTGGCCCCGGGGGACTGCTCGCCGTCTCTTAACGTCGTATCGAATATTTTTATTATCCTCAATGCTCACCCCCGTGCGTTGAATGCTGGTGTTTTTTGTCCGGTTCTTTTATAACCCCCTTTCTTCTGGCATATAATAAATAAATATTCTCCGCTATACCCCACAGCAAATACAAAATGGCCAGGGCAAAGAGCGTTATCGGCGGGTGCATCACAATTACCGACAGCAGTATTATCAGAAGGACAAGAAAGATAAACGGCTGCCTCGTCTTCAGGTTTAATTCTTTCGCCCCGTGAAACCTGAGCGTGCTGATCATAAGCACGGAAATCACTATGGTAAGAATTAGTACGAATATAGTCTTGCCGGGTATCTCCTCCCAAATCGTATGGTAAAATATCACATACGTAGCTAAAATCGTTGCTGCTGCCGGTATGGGCATACCGGTAAAGTACTTGCTCTCGGTAGAGACCATCTGGACATTATACCGTGCAAGCCTGAGCGCCCCGCAGCTTACGTAGAGAAAAGCGGCTGCCCAGCCAATCCGCCCAAAAGGCGCCAACCCCCAGCTGAATATCATCACCGCCGGGGCTACCCCAAAGGCAACCAGGTCTGAAAGGGAATCCAGCTCAATACCGAATCTTGACGTGCTGTTGGTAATTCTTGCCGTCCAGCCATCAAGGCCATCGAATATATTTGCTATCATAATTGCCCATCCCGCGTAGACAAAGTCCCCCTTCAGCGATGAGATTATGGAGTAAAATCCAAAAAACATCCCGCATAGGGTGAGGGCGTTGGGCAGAATGTATACGCCGCGCTTCACTTTGTGCCGCCTTCGCCATCTTCTGCGGCCGTGTCCCATCTGGCTATGATAGTCTCTCCAGAGAGCACCCTGTCCTCCGGCTTTACAAGCACCCTGGCAGAGAGCGGCAGGTAGATGTCCACCCTTGAGCTGAATTTTATTATGCCGTAGCGCTGCCCTTTTATGAGCGTATCGCCGGGCTTAACCCTGCACACCGCACGCCTGGCCACGGAGCCTGCTATCTGCCGTAGTAAAATATCCCCCATGGGGGTCTTCAGAACCATTGCGATGTTGTCGTTTTTTTGTGAGGCCTCATCAAGAAATGCCTTTTTAAAGCTCCCCGGCGTGTGCCTTACACTGATGACCTCACCGCCATAGGGGGCGCGGTTTACGTGTACGTTTAACGGGGACATGAATATGCTTATCTTCCTTGCGTCCTTTCCGAGGAATTCATCGTCTCTTACCTCAGTAACAAGGAGAATCCGTCCGTCTGCCGGTGAGATAATGGCCCCGGAGTCGTCCGGCGTCTGCCTGTCCGGGTCTCTGAAAAAATAGAACATAAACAGGGTCAGAATAAACGGTATGGCCACAGTCCAGTTCTTTGCCGCCGCCAGTACGGCAACGGTAACCGCCGCGGCCCCCAGTATAAAGGGCACCCCCTCGGGCGCAAACTTAGCCATTGCCGCCACGCCTTATAATATGGAAGTATTTTATTTGAAAAAATTTCATCTCGTTTATTATATTATATAACAGTCTCTAAATGCCAGACTTAATATATACCGGCAACTTTATACCTGGAGGATTGCGATGATAAAGAAATTATTGTTGGCCTGTGCGATAACCCTTATGCTCTCATCAGGCAGTTACGCCGCCTTTGAGACGGATAGCTGCCACGACCTCTACGATATCTACGGCGATTGCTTTAAACAAGGCAAGGCAATTGCTAAAATAAAATGCAAGGCCCTTGCCGATGAACTATGGCAGCACTTTCTCAACAAGGCGGCCACCCCAAAGGAGGAGCAAATCTCTGCCGCCATCGCCGACATCTGCGAGGACGGGTGCCTCGACGCCGTAGAAAAGGGAGAGCCTCTGCCGATTTCCTCGTTCAGGGCGCAATACTGTAAATAGAAGGAATAAATCAAAGGAGATCTCATGCGATACTCAAGGTTACTAATCCCGACCCTTAAGGAGACACCCTCAGAGGCCGAGGCCATAAGCCATATACTGATGGTTCGCGGCGGATATATCAGGCAGCTTGCCGCGGGGTTATACATATCACTACCCTTGTTTCTGAGGGTAATGGAGAAGATAAACTCTATAATTCGGCAGGAGATGAACAGAATAGGTGCTCAGGAGCTGTCTATGCCCGTGCTGCACCCTGCCGAGGTGTGGCAGAAGACCGGCAGATGGGACGCAATCGGAGACGAGATGTTTCGCCTTAAGGACAGGACCGGCCGTGATATGTGCCTTGCCATGACGCACGAAGAGATAATGACATGGCTTGCCGCCAGGGAGATTCGCTCCTATCGCGACATGCCTCAGATATGGTATCAGATTCAGACCAAGCTGCGCGACGAGGCCCGCCCAAAAAGTGGAATCCTGCGTACGCGTGAGTTCACCATGAAAGACAGCTATAGCTTCGACGTGGACGCCGAGGGGCTGAACAAAAGTTATGACCTGCATGCGGCGGCCTACCACAGGATATTTGCCCGGTGCGGCCTGACGTTCTATCAGGTAGAGTCAGACCCGGGGATGATGGGCGGCCTCACGGCGCATGAGTTCATGGCCCCAAGCGACGCGGGGGAGGACGACATTGCCATATGCGGCAGGTGCGGGTATGCGGCCAACGTGGAGCTTGCCGTCTCTCACCCGCCTGAGTATCCATCTATTGATATGCCCTATGAGGAGGTCCATACGCCGGAGAAGAAGACCGTCGGGGAGGTCGCAAATTTCCTTGGGCTGCCGCCTCATTGTTTTATTAAGAGCCTGCTTCTCATAGCGAAAGACGGCGCCCCGGTGCTTGCCCTGGTAAGAGGGGACGAGGAGCTGCATGAAAAGAAGACCCAGCGCGTCATTGGGCCATACAGGGCAGCGCGCAAGGACGAAATCGTGAATATTCTTGGTGTGGAGGCCGGATTTATCGGCCCCGTAAATATGATAAACCAGGGAATCCGGATAATTGCCTCCACTTCTCTTGAGAAGGGCCTCTACGTAAGCGGGGCCAATAAAAAGGACTACCATATCAAGGGCATAAACGCGGAAGTCCATTTTCAGGCTGACCGCCACGACATCCGCGTGATAAAGGAAAACGAGAAGTGCCTCAAGTGCGGCGCGCCGTTGAAGATTCAGCGCGTAATCGAGATAGGGAATATCTTTAAACTCGGCACAAAGTACTCCGTGCCGTTAAACGCCGTATATTTAAACAAGGAAGGCATTGATGTGCCGATAATAATGGGGAGCTACGGCATCGGGCCAGCAAGGGTGGCCGCCGCGGCCATCGAGCAAAACCATGACGCTAACGGCATCATTTGGCCCGTATCCATAGCCCCGTTTCCCGTGGCAATCCTGCCATTAAACGTCAGTGACGAAGAGACAGTAAACACCGCGGAGATGATATACACAGCGCTGCAGGCAAAGGGCGTGGAGGCCCTGATGGACGACAGGGACATCCGCCCTGGGATAAAGTTTAAGGACACAGACCTGACAGGTATCCCGTTTCAGATAATCATTGGGGCGAAAAACCTCAAAGAGGGCCTCGTCGAGATAAAAAACAGGGCAACTAAGGAGACCACAAAAGTGCCTATGGCAAATGCCGCCGACGACATTGCCAGATTAACGGCCTGTCTCAAGGCCTGACAGACGCCGGGCAGTCAGAGCAGACCGTAAAGTCCCCCCTTTTGCGCGACAGGTTCGGGTTATAGTACGGGTCGCCCTGCTTAAGCACATGCCCCCATCTGCTTGTGAACCTGATGGACTCCTCCTCCAGCCGTTGCCTTTGTGCCGGGGTGGTTTCATATCCCCTTGTCCTGGATTCGCTGTGTATGAGTCGCGCATAGGGCGTCCACACCGTACGATAGCCTTGTGCCATCAGCCTCAGGCACAAATCCACGTCATTATAGGCAAGCGCGAACGATTCGTCAAAACCGTTTACCCTGTCAAACAATTCCCTCTTTAACATCAGGCAGGCCCCGGTAACCGCCGAGACGTTATGCACTGCCAGCAGCCTGTTAAAATACCCCACACCCTTGCCACCATATCCCTTGTAATACTCTACCGCAATGCCTCCAACGCCCACCGCAATGCCTCCATGCTGGATTGTGCCGTCCGGATAGTATAGCTTTGCCCCGACGGCACCAATCTCTTCTCTTACGGCGTGGCGGAGCATGTTTACCAGCCAATCGCCGTTTACCACCTCTATGTCGTTATTTAATAACAGCAGGATTTCCCCGCCGGAGGCTCTGGCGGCATAGTTATTTACCCGTGAGTAGTTAAACGGCCCCCTATCTGCATCCCAGCGTATTATCTTTATTCTTTTGTCCATCTTAAGGGTATCATAAAGAGAGAAGGTCTCCTCTTTGGAGCTTCCGTTTTCGGCTATCACTATCTCATACCTATCGTATGTGGTCTTATATATGATTGACTTAACACACCTGGCAAGTAAATCCGCGTTGTCTTTGTTTGGAATAATAACGGATACCAGGGGGGTGGCTTTAATTGTATATTTTACGTTAAATACGCCGGGTGGGTGTTGTTCTAGTTCGGCGTTAACTCCGGCATCTGCCAGGTGTGCCGAGAGTGCCTCCTCGTTGCGCGTGCCTTTCTTTCTGTCAACCGTATGGTAGAGCACCTTGCTGATGTGAACTACCAGGGCTGCCTTAAAGGCGCACCCAAGCGTAAGGGCATATGAGTCTTCTATCGAACGGAAAAACTCAGAGAAAAAGAGTCCCCTTTTAATCGCAGAAAACTGCCCGATGTAGTTAAAGCTCCTCAGTGTATCGGGCGAGAAGTCCGGTTTGAAATGAGGGGCAGCCCTTTTGCCGCCAATTATGGAGTCTTCGTCCGAATAGAAAAACTCTCCTGTTGGATTGGCGTTTATCGAGGCGGCTATTTCGTATAGCGCAAAGGGGCTGAGAATGCCGCCTTGCCCGATTGTTACGATAAAATCACCGTCGACTAAGGAGATAATCTCATCCGGTGGCAACGCCCTGTCTATCATAACGATGTTTTTTTCGATATCCGGGCAGTTGCCCGCGAGAGCCCCCCCGTTACAGAGGATATACAGCCGCCACCTTGCGTATGTCTGTTTATTAAGCGAGGCAATCATCCGGGTTGGGCATTCAAACTTATCTGCTACACAGATAACCGCAAATTGCGGCATATAGTTGAATCTGAAGGCCCGTTGTGCCATAAGCGCGGAGGTATCCGGTTCATTAGCGGCAATCCAAGCCTGATATGCCCTCTTTTCAAAGGCAAAATTGGCGGCCTTCATGTAATAAGGCTGCAATTTCATCTTCAGCGACCTTACCACATAGCGCTTAAATATGTCTGCGGGGTTAATTTTTGCCATGGTAAATCTTTATCGCATAAAATATCTTGACAAAAAATGTATTCTTATCTATAATCAACGTTTGATTCGTAACAGGTTGATGAATGAAATTATACCAGAAAGATACAGGCAGACGCAAAAACGCAAAAGGGGCATGTCTCTCTTGCAAGGCAGCGTGCACGGACACTAAATGGTAAAACCAGAGATAACGGTAGTTATGCCCGCTTACAACCATGAGCTTTACGTAGGTGAGGCAATTGAGAGCGTCCTTAATCAAACCTTTAGCGATTTTGAGTTTATTATAATAAACGACGGCTCAAGCGACGCGACCGAAAAGGTCATACAGAAATACAAAGACCCGCGCATCAAGTACTATTCCCAGGAAAACAGCGGCTCTCACGCAACCATAAATCGCGGTGTTGAGATGGCGGCGGGCAATTACATATCAATAATAAATTCCGACGACGCCTATCACGTTAATCGCCTTAAGCGGATGCTGGGGTCGGCCAGGGAAGGTGGTTATGTCTTTCAAATAACGGATTTAACGCTTATTGACGGCCAATCAAACCCAATAGAAGACCCCGAGCACTATTGGATTAAGTGGTACACAAAATTAAAAAACGGTTACCGCCAGTCCACATCGCCCCTGAAGGCCATATTAAGAGGGAATTATACGATAAGTACCTCAAATTTCTTTTTCAAGGCCGGCTTAACAAATGAAATCGGCCCGTTTAATAATCTCAGATACATCCTTGATTACGATTTCGCGGTCAGGGCTATGAAGCATAACGAAAAGGGGTGCAATTTTTTAATCGGCGAAAAACTGCTCTCATACCGGCTTCACGGCAGCAACACAATACTCAAAGACCCAGTGAGCGCGCACATAGAGTGCTATGAGCTTATTGCAAGCACAATCAAATACATTTACGGCCCCGAGATACACCCCGCTATCGACCACCTGAAAGAGATGACATGGGCCATCAAATCAATATACGACGGGCAAAACTACGCCATTGCTAACGCACCGCTCTCTTCAAAGACCAGGTTATACCTTAAGAAATACATCAAAGATGGTACCTTGGCACATAAGATGGCTAAAGGCCTGCTCGATTGGATACGTAAAGCCACCTGATGATTACTCTGAGAAGCCGGAAAGGGCATAATATGGGCAGAGCAATAAATGGAACATCGTAATGCTGCGTATAGCCTGTTAAACGGCAGCGGACTAGAGATAGGGGCGCTCCACTGTCCCGCGGTATTAGACAAAACGAAGTGCAGTGTAAAATATCTTGATATCCATGATTCACAAACACTAAGAAAACACTTCCCCGAAGTTGACACTTCACTATTTGTCGAGCCTGATTTCATAGGTGACATAAATATGAAATCCGCCGCTGAAATAACCAACGAGGCGTTTGACTTCATAATTCTCAACCATGTGCTTGAACATGTTGCAAACCCCATCAGGGTGTTTATTAACGTATGGTCTGCGTTAAAACACGGTGGTATGTTTGTATTATCCGTACCTGACAAGGACTACACGTTTGACAAGGACAGGCAGCTCACACACTTCACACACCTGCTTGCCGACTACTATTTAGAAGTAGATTCCCCCGTAGACGACCATTATGTCGATTTCCTTCAACACGTACACCCTGAAACCTTTCAAAGCAAAGAGGCATTTCTCTCTGCAATTAAAAACGTAAGAAAAAGAAACGAACACGTACATGTCTGGAGTTGCCGTACATTTAAAGAACACCTTATGAAAATCATTGAGCTATTTTCAATCGGGGCTGAAATAGTCGTCGAGTCGAACGCATCTGATAATAAAATTGAGTATTTAGCCGTACTTAAGAAGTCATAGCCAGCCAATCAACAGACATACCCGGTACTCTGAATGTGAAGAAACATGGAGGCATCCTTCGACAGGCTCATGATGATTATTGCCGAAGGATGCCCCCGATATTTAAAACAAGCGGCTATTTTCTCCTGCGTTGGAACTTCATCTTCCTGCGCAGCTTCTTGTGCTTGTGTTTGGACATCTTCTTTTTTCTCCACTTTTTTACGTTACCCACTGTGCTGCCTCCCGTTATGATTATTTTTTATTTGTTCCATAAATGTCTCAAGCTGCATCACCGTCGTGTTGGACTCTGTTCCGTCATAAGGGATGCTGATAGAGGGTATGGAGTAGTCCCTGCTCAGGGCACGCATCAGGGCCGAGACAATAGTCCCCGGCATACACCCAAACGGCATCGTGTTTATTATGCCGCTTACGCCGCGCTCCGCTAAATCCACCGACTTTCCTATGCTTAGTATCGTCTCACCCTCGAATGACTCATCCACGTATGGGCGCGCCTTTTTAATTATCTGGCGTGTGTCCGGCTCGTGCAAGGTCTTTAAAAAGCCCTTAAAAAACTTGTGATACTTCCGCTCTACGTTCTTCTTATACAGCCTCTTTATGATAATGTCTATAGTAGCAGAATAGTCTTTTTTTATCAAGGCATGTTTAAGGCCGAAATAATTAACATAGTATATCCACTCCTCAACCGGGGCAAGCCAGGCCTCACCACCGAGGGCCTCTATCTTTTCGACCAGATTTTCGTTTGAAAACTTATTGGACCTTACAAAAATCTCCCCCACTACGCCTATTGCCGGCCTGTTGGTACGCTCCACCGCAATGGCCTCAAATGCGCGGCGTATGTCTTTTAAGATGTCTGTGAGTTTACGGGCGTCACACCTTATAGAGTCATATACCTCCATCAGATACTTGTCATAGACCGCCTTTGTACTGCCCTTTTCTGTCTCATAAGGGCGCGTCTCATGGAGGCATTTTGTCAGCAGCTCAATGGCCACAATCCCCTTCCATGTGCGGGTTATAAAGTCCGTCCCCGCAATCCCCAGGTCCTCGTAAAAGGTAGAATCCTGTACGGGTGAGAACAACTGGACATCTTTCAGGCCGATGTTGTCCAATAAAAGCCTCTGAAATACGTTATACTGGCCGAATCTGCATGGCCCCGTTCCCGATGGCATGAAAAATGCCGAGTGCTCCGCGTCAAACCCCTCAGAAAATACCTTTCTCAGCATATCACCGGTTGTGACGGCACACGGATAACACTCCTTGCCGGAGACGTGTTTTCTTCCCAGGGCAATCGATTCGGAATCACTTGGTGGAAGTACCTCAGAGGCAATCCCCGAATACTCAAACGCCCCGGCAATCGCAAAGGCATGGTCTGACATGCGCGGTATATAGATGACATTGTCCTTCGATGGGCGCATCATCGGCCTTACAAGCAACTCCGGCGGTTTTGAGGGCCGCGGCTTCCTGTTTTCTATGCTGTCTAAAAATGCCT